>CAYVDX010000377.1:0-4642 GCA_964450485.1 uncultured Calditrichaceae bacterium | reverse complement strand
AAGCTGATTTTTGCGCCGTCCGGGCTGAAGCGCGGCTGCACTTCAAAGGAAAGACCGCCGGCCAGCAGGGTTGCCTCGCCGCCGCTGATCGGCATCCGGTAGATGTCGCCCAGCAGGTCAAATACGATCTCTTTTCCATCCGGGCTGACATCCAGGTTCATCCAGGTGCCTTCGTTCACCGTAAAATCGACCGTGTCTGCTGGGCCATAGCTGTGGGCAACCTGCCATTTTTTGAAACCAGGTTTATTCGTTCTTGAGCTGTCACTTTCCGCTGAAAAAATGATTTGGGGCAGCAGAATTATTAGTGAAATACAGCTTTTCAGAATCATGCGTCTCATCATTTTCGCTCCATTTAACGGGGGTAATGTTCTGTTTCTTTTAAATTTGAAATTGTTTGCTAAACTGTGAATGGTTTTTACCAAAACCCATTTTACGAATAAAGAATGATGATGAAAAGGCTTTCTGAAAAATCATTTTTTTGATCATCTCAAAAGAATGCTTGATCGTACCATTTTTTTTTGGTATAATTTCAAATCAGAATGGCTATATAATAAGGATGTATATGTTTGAGGGACAGCAATTGACACTTCATTTAAGCATTCCAAAACCACCGTTTCAATCCAGGGACTTTTTCTGAAAAAAAGATTTCCGGGGCAAAGAAAATCATTCCGGAATGTTCTGCGGACAGAAGGGGGAATAAAATTTAATCACCATCAATTCTATTTTGGAGGACACTATGAAAATGAATCGAGAACGACTCCGTTTTATCTGCTTTTTTTTGATCATCTGTACTTTCTTCTTTAGCGGATGGTCTTTTGCACAGGGTCGCAATATCGCCGGAAAAATTCATGATGCAAAATCCGGGGAATCGCTTGCCGGCGCCAACGTTTATATTAAAGGCACATTTGTGGGGAGCGCCGCCAATCGCGATGGCGAATTTTCGATCGCGACGACGCACGCAACCCCGTTTACGCTGGTCATCTCAATGATTGGATATGAAACGAAAGAAATCGAGATTACAGACGAGAGCGCGGAACTTGATATTGCGCTGGAACCACAGACGCTGCTTGGCAATGAAATTGTCGTTTCCGCATCGCGGGTCGAGGAAAGCATTTTAAGCGCCCCGGTCACTGTTGAAAAGATCGATCAGTTGACCATTCGGCGCTCGCCGGCGGTGACTTTTTACGACGGGCTTGCCAATATGAAGGAAATCGAACTTACCTCAAACAGCATGATTTTTTCCGGCCCCACCGGGCGCGGTTTTGGCTCGTCGCATAATACCGGTCTCATCCAATTGATTGACGGCGCCGATAACACCGGCATCGCTAACGGCAACTTTGCCATTGGCAACATGCTGGGCATCACAGATATTGATGTTGCCGACGTGGAATTTTTGCCCGGCGCTTCATCCGCCTTGTACGGTCCCAATGCTTTTAGCGGCGTTCTGTTTATCAATTCAAAATCGCCGTTTGATTATCCCGGGTTAAGCGTTTCGCTAAAATCCGGCGGCACAAATTCGGACTATGGCGGCACAAATGGACTCTACGAGGGGCAGTTTCGCTATGCGGGAAACAATGGAAAATTTGGTTACAAATTTGTTGGCTCGCATTTTCAGGCGACGGACTGGATTGCGCATGATTACTCGGATAAAAACCTGGGCACAAGGGGCGCCTCCGGTTTTAACGGGGTCAATATTTATGGTGATGAAGTTGCAACGTCGCTTGATCTCGATGCATTGGCCAATACGCCCGCGGGCACTTTCGGCAAAATTTTTGTCGCCCGTACCGGCTACCGCGAAGAAGATTTGTATGATTACAGCCCGGCAAAAACGACAAAATTTAACGTTGGATTTCGCTATCGCTTGAACGAAAATGTGGAAGCAGCTTATGATTTTCGTTACGGAACCGGTCGCAGCATTTACCAGGGCACCAACCGCTACGCGCTCAACAATTTAAATGCGTTTGTGAATCGCGTTGAACTTAAAGGACAGAATTTCTTCGTGCGTGCCTACATGCAAAAAGAAGACGCCGGCGATTCCTACGACATCGTATTTGCCGGTTGGAACGTCAACCGCACCTGGAAAAGTGATGCAGCCTGGTTTGGCGATTATGCGACAACCTATATCGGTGCGAAACTTCAAGGCGCGGATAATGAAGCAGCACACTCCGCTGCACGGGCCGCTGCTGATCAAGGGCGCTTTGAACCGGGTTCACAGGAGTTTAACAATGCATTGAAAAAAATTATCGCCACAAAGGATTTTGCCACCGGCGCGGGGTTTACTTCCACCTCGGCGTTTTATAATGCCGAAGCCATGTATAACTTTGCCGACCAAATTCAATTCGCGAATATACAACTTGGCGGTAATGTTCGCTACTACAACGTAAACACCGCTGGTACTATTTACAGTGATGCAACCAAAGGCATCGACGTTAACGAATATGGTGTGTACGCACAGGCGAGCAAAGCGTTTGCCGAGAACAAATTTAAACTTACCGGCTCGTTACGTGTGGATGGACACAAAAATTTTGATACCCACCTTTCTCCCCGAATCGCAGCAGTGGTTACGCCGGCGCCCGGTCACAATTTTCGGGCGTCCTATCAGTCCGGGTTTAATAATCCGATCATTGAATTCCAGTATATCAATTTGAATCTTGGACCGATTATTCTGCTTGGCGGCACCCAGGATAATATGGATCGCACCGGCGCGGGAAGAATTTATGAAAGCGGCATCGACCCGGCCACCGGGAAACCGGTTACAACCCCTTTCATTAAGCCGGAATTTCAAAAAACATTCGAGATCGGGTATAAATCGTTGATCAACAACAGCCTGTTAATCGATGTGAATTACTATCGATCCGATTATACAGATCGCTTCAAGCTGAACACGGTTTTAGACCCGGCGGCGCTGGCACAGGGACAAGTGTTGCCCTACCGCGTTTACACAAATGAGTCGGAAGAAAATGTCGTCATCCAGGGAAGCGGTATTGGACTGACCTACAGCTTTCCGAGCGGTTACCGGGTGAACGGCAGCTATAGTTTTATCGAACGTTCCGGCGGTAGCGATGACGCGCTTTCCAGCATCAATCGCGCAAAACATACCGTAAAATTCGGACTCAGCAATCCGCAATTGTTCAAAAATTTTGGTTTTAATGTTGTGGGAAGATGGCGCAGCGATTTCAATTGGGTTGCCACATTTGGCGAAGGCCCGGTTGATGGAAAAGCCATTTTTGACGCCCAGGTGACTTACAAAATGCCGCGGATGAGTTCATCTCTAAAAGCGGGCGTAAACAATATTACCGGCGAAAATTACACCCAAATGTTCGGCAGCGTTGAAATCGGAACCACTTTTTATGTTGCGCTTACTTTTGATAATTTCTTTCGGTAAGCGGTACAATTCGCGCGTAATAAAAAAGCCCGGATCATCCAAATCCGGGTTTTTTTATGGGCCGACCAGCCTCGCGACCGCAACCCATGGTTGGGTATGATTACCAAAAGGCGGTAAATATTTTTTGGGTGGATTGCGGTAATGATATTGGGTCACACTGGCGAATTTCCCCCGCGAACGCCCGTGGAATAGTTGATAGCTGATTACCCTGCCGGCGGGGTCTTTTTCCACTGCAACCACAATTCCGATGTGAGAAACAATGTTAACATTGAAAGATGGTTTTCCGGCGAATTTGTCGAGGTCTTTGCCGCCATGCGCAAAAAACATCACGGCTCCCGGTTTGATCAGATTTGCCATTCTAATTGGATCATTCACCGGGATTAATTCACCGCGTTTGAGAAACCAGCGTGCAATGTCGCGGGAACTGCGCTGGCGGGTAGGGGAGGGGGAGTCGTAATTCGGGCAAATCTTGCGCATTTCCCCAATCACCCGGTGGAATATTCCGGAACAATCCGTCAGCTTTTTGCTGTTGTAATACAGCCTTTGCGCCTGCAATTTCAGCGCGATTTGACGAATCAGTCGTGCGAAATCAATGGGCGTTCCCTTGCAAATCGCTTTGTGCCGGGAAATTTGTGTCGTTTTTAACGAACGGTATTTGCTTGATTTTACATGGGTTACAATTTCCTTATTCCGCGATGCCGGATTAGGGGCGGCGGATGGTTTGCGAACATGCTGATTTGCTGGGGAAGAATGGTTTTTTTTTGTCCCGGCGCAGCCGAAAAGAACCGGCAGGGCAATCATTATCATCAACCACACGATAGGACCTGCCGCTGTTTTCAGAAAAACCGGATTTCCCGGTCTGTTTTTGTGCTTCACTTGATCTGTCTCCTGAGAATGATGAACCGGTTTTAACAGCGCGTTTCACGTCGTTGATGAACAACGATGCAAAAAAAATGCCGCTCCGGAAGGATCGGATCGGCAAAGAAAAATTGAATTGTGAAATAAAAAAAGGATAAGACTTTTTTGCTGAACGAGCGGATTGTGCCGGCAATCAGGGGTCACAGGCAATGCTGATTGTGCCCGCTGAACTGGCATTAATCCAATACCCGCTGCCCGTCTGAATGGAATCCGCAACAAAATACGAGCCGTTAAATCCAAATATATTGCCGCTAATGATCCCCCCGGGGTCATCAATCGCCGAAACAGGCACTGTGCATGAGGGACCGCTGATGATATTCCATCCCGGCTGCAAATTGA
>CAYVDX010000376.1:0-4652 GCA_964450485.1 uncultured Calditrichaceae bacterium | reverse complement strand
TACAACCGTATTCAGCAAACGCTGACGCGCCGCCCGGGTTGCCCAGCCAATGTGCGGGGTGATAAAGCAATTCTTCGCGTGATATAGCGGGAGATCGTTGAGCGGCGGCTCAATTTCCAGCACATCCAGACCGGCGCCGGCAATTTTGCCGCTGTTCAGGGCGTTCAACAGCGCGGTTTCGTCGATCAGCGGCCCGCGGCTGGTGTTGATCAAAAACGCTGTGGACTTCATCATCGCCAGTCGTTCGGCGTTGACGATGTGCCGGGTTTCCGCGTTCAACGGGCAGTGCAGCGAGAGCACATCGCTTTCGCGAAACAGGGTTTTTAAGTCAACCGGCCGAGAGTTGTCGGGGAGGGGAAAGGGCGGATGCGGCGTGTGAAAGATCACCTTCATGCCAAATCCGCGGGCAATGTTTGCCGCCGCTGATCCGATGTTGCCCAGTCCCAAAATGCCCATGGTTAAGCCGTGCAATTCCACCAATGGGAAATCCCAATAGCAGAAATCCGGGGTTTTTGCCCAGCGCCCCGCCGCCACGGTTTGGTGATGATGGGCCGCCCGTTGGGTCAGGTTCAAAATGTGCGCAAACACCATCTGCGCCACGGATTGCGTGCCGTACGCCGGCACGTTGGTCACTGTCACGCCTTGCACACGTGCCGCTGCGATGTCGATGACATTGTAGCCGGTGGCCATCACGCCGAGATACTGCAACCTGGGGAGTTGCGCAAATACTTCCGCTGAAAAAACCGCCTTGTTGGTCAGCACGATTTCCGCATCGCGGCAGCGTGGCACGATTTTATTCGCCGGTGTGCGTTCGTAAATGGTGCAATCACCCAGCGCCTTCAACGCATCCCAGCTCAAATCTCCCGGATTAATGGTAAAGCCTTCGATGACGACGATTTTCATAGACAGTTAAGGTAGTCGTAAGTGAAAAGGATGACCGATGAAGGATAACGGATGAAGTAAAAGACCGGATGTTGACGAATGGTAAATATGAGGTAATCTAATACAATCTGTTTTTCAATTCCACTATTTCACTCTGCATCCTTCACCCTTCATCCTTCCAGTCGAAGGTTAGCCAACCGCTCAATTTCCCGCTGCACAATTTGCGCTAACGCGGCTTCGCCTTCATCCTGGTTTTTAAAGATCAGGCGATGGTTGAGCACGCTATGCGCCAGTGCTTTAACATCGTCTTCCACCACAAAATTGCGCCCGTGCAGCAACGCATACGCCCGCAAGCATCGCAGAAAGATAATGCCGCCGCGTGTTGATGCGCCCAGCCGGATTGCTTCATCGTGACGGGTTGCCCGTACAATATCGCTGACCGCCCGGATAATCTCCAGATGCACAAACACTCGCTCCGCTACTGAACGCAGCAGAATAATATCTTCGTAGTTGATCACCGGGTGCACGGTCTCGGGTATTTTATTGATGGAGAGATAATCGTTGTAAATCTCGATTTCTTTGTCTTCCGAAACATACCCGAAGTCAAATTTCATAAAAAAGCGGTCAAGCTGCGCCGCCGGCAGGGGATAAGTGCCCTCGAATTCGATGGGATTCTGCGTGGCGATCACAAAAAAGAACGGATCGAGCGGGTAGGTTTTCTCACCCACGGTGATCTGGTTCTCCGCCATGCTCTCCAGCAATGCGGATTGCACCTTTGGCGACGCGCGGTTGATCTCGTCAGCCAGCACAATATTGGCAAACAGCGGCCCGGCTTTGAAAAGGAAATCCTTGTTTCGATCATCAAAAATATAGGTGCCGATCAAATCCATGGGCAGCAAATCCGGGGTAAACTGGATGCGTTTGAATATCACGTGACTGTCGCTATCGTGATTGGTGTGTTTTCCTTCAATCGAATATGCCAGGGATTTTGCCATCGAGGTTTTGCCCAAACCCGGCAAATCTTCCAGCAGCATGTGCCCGCCGGCGACCATGCAGGTAATGACTTTCGCCACTTCCGCATCCTTGCCGCGGATGATTTTCCCGATATTTGCCAGTAATGCGTCGGCTTTTGTTTTACAGTTTGCAATGGTTTCATTTGAGATCAACGTTGGGGGTATTTCCATTAATATTCCTTTTTCCGGTGATAAGTTCGTATTTCGTAAGGTAAAATTTCTAAAAGATCACGCTATAGCCATTCTAATGCATCTTCGACTGCGTAAAAATGTTTGATTTCAAAACCGCGATTTTTCGCCACCAACTCGTAAAATTCATTCGCAGATTTAAATTCCTGACGATCAACAAAAGCAATTTTGGTTTGCCGCTTAAATCCCCGTTCCTCAAGGGATGCTCCTGATTGGTAGCTTTCAAATAAATTAGGGAGTCCTTCCAACCGGGTGAGATCGATCAACAATTTCTTGATTCCTTTTTCGCTGCATATTTTAGCTAATTGGCGGTCCGTTTTTTCATCATCCTCAGGGTCAAAACTGCCGGTATATTGGACAAAAAGTATATCCCCGTCTTCTTTTAAGGTAAACTGGATAGACATAATGTCCTCGATTTATAATTCACTAAATGTTCAAAATTTATAAACCGTAGTTATTTTGTTGAATGTTTTAAGTAAAATGGCCTCCAAATTTACTTCAAGTATGCGATGACATCAAGCTTTAAAGCAGATCATGTGGTAAACAAAAACCGCAATGTTGGGATTGGATTCACAAAATTGCGTAAAATTTCCCACCATTTGTATTTGCCGAAAACCCGTTCCTTAAAGTGCGTTTTGAATTGCGCGACAAATTGCTGCTCCTCGCCGGTCAATGCTTGCGGAGAATATTTTGACTTCAAATAAATATTCATAAACCGCGCGAACTGGACGTCGAATTGTGGGTCAACCGTGGTTCGGGCATATTCCAGCGGCGTTTTGATCACGCGCTGAAATCCCAATTGATTGAGCGTCAGCAGCGCGAGGCGATACAGCCAGTAAAGCCGCATTTTTTCCGAGGCTTGCCGAGCCCGGAATTGGTAGTAGAGATAAACAAGCGACGCCAACAGCAGGGCAAGCAGCACAGCAATTGCCAGTCCGGTCAGCAGCCAGCGGAGAATGCGCTGTGGCAGCGGCACATCCTGCAATTTCAGGGTAATTTTATTCACCGGGATCACCGATGGAAAACTGTTTTTGAACCAGGCGGTAAATGATTCGGTCGCTAAAAACGGTTTGAGCGCGTGCAGCGAGGGATGCCCGGATTCCGCATGAATGCGCAGCGTGTCTCCCGGAACGATTGCCAAATCGCGTAATGACGTGGCTTCGCCGTCGATGAAAATCCGCGCTTCTTCCGGTTTGATGCGGATGGATTTCATGTATTTGGCGTCTAATTGGTAATCGCGGTCGCGGTAGAAAATTTTATCCGGCGCAATCACCAAACCGGTTGAGTCAGGCAAAAATCCTTCCACACGCCCGTCCACGGCAAAGATGGTTCCTTCCGGCGGCGCTTCATCTTTATAAACGATGATTGCTTCGTCCACGGGACTTTCCGCGGGGAATCGCTTCATAAACCAACTCATAAACGGCTTTTTGGAGCGAAATTCGCGGATTTTTTGTAATTGATAGTTGAATGAATACGCCGAAAGTACCATCGTGCGATCCAGCGGAAATTCCCCGATTTTCACTTTCTTTTCATCGATGGTCACGGTCCCGCCGTCCGGTTTTAGCGAGATAATTTGCGCCAGCGAATCGGGAATTTGGTACTCCTTGGTGCGATAGCGAATGGTGTAGGGACGCACCAGCACTTTGCTGGAATCGCCGCTGATGCCGGTGACTTTGCCAAGCACCGCAAACACTGGCTCGCCGATCACTTCCGGCGGCGCGGCGTCGGGTTTGGGCGGACGCACCGGCTCGGTGTCATCGCTGGGCGTGGTGTCAAAATCGACCCAGCCATAGCTGGGAAAATAGACCTCGGTCCAGGCGTGTCCCTGGTCGGCGTACACCCAGTACCAGCCGTTATTTTTGTTGCTGCGATCAAAAATGGCGTAGCCCACGGCCATTCGTGCCGGAATGCCGGCCGCGCGGAGCAGCAGCACCGTGGCCCCGGCAAAATAGGTGCAATAGCCCTGCTTGCTTTCCGATAAAAAGTAGTGCATAAACGATTGTCCGGGCGTTTTCGGCGAACCCGGCTTCAGGGTATAGGTAAAATTTGGCTGGCCGGTTTCATCCTTGCCTAAAAAATAATCTACCAAAGCTTCTACTTTGTCATAAGGTGTATCTCGGCCCGCGGTAATTTTTTTTGCCAGATTCATGATCAGCGTGTCGGTTGTATCCACCTCGGTGTAGTAGCGATAAAACGTGGCGTCCAGCTTTGCGTATGCCGCAAAACCATCTTTGCGCATGGCTTCAGCCCGCTGTTTTTTGAATGCCAAAAGCTCCGGCTGAGTGGTGCTGAACATAAACGGCGGCAAATTCCAGATGGAAATCAGCGTCGAGCATTGATACGCCGTGGTGAAGGTCTCCCGGTCTTCCGGCGCGACCGGCAGCTTTTGGTAAAAATAGGCCGTGTTCGGCGCAACAAAGGCATTGGGGTCGAGCGATTCGTTAAAAACGGTGGCCGAAATATTTCGGCGGTAGGCATATTTTTCCGTACTCGCGGCGATCATGGTGTCCACCATGGCAAAGCCGATGGGCACGTCCTTGATCGACGGCGAAAAAAGATCGTTGGGCA
>CAYVDX010000375.1:0-4660 GCA_964450485.1 uncultured Calditrichaceae bacterium | reverse complement strand
CGCGGATTTCATGCGCGTTTCAAAACGGCCGTATTTGACCCGCTGAGTGGTGCGCAGTTCCGCGCCCCGGTAGGGCTTATCCTGCGAAAAAACGTGGTTTCCCCCCAGGATAGCCAACAAAATAAACAGAAAAATATGTGTACGTGTCATTATCATTTCGATTGTTTTAACTCCCGGTAGTATTTCCGCAAAACGTAAAAAGCCTTTTTCTTCTCCCCGCGATCAGAGATCAATCCTTTGCGATTCCAAAAATCCTGAATGCCGGGCAGGTGACGGCGCGGGGAGCGAAAGTCCACCAAAATCCAGGGGGTGATGCCGCGCAAAAAAGGGATTTTTTTGATCATTCCGATCTGATGCCGGTAGAGATTTTCCTGGTATTCTTCCGTCCAGACAGACAGCGTGTCGCCGTGGTGATTGAACAACGCGCCGCCGCCGAACTCGCTCATAATCAACGGTTTATCGTAGATCGTTTCCCATTTGATGTGATCCGCTTTTGCCGGCAAACCGTCGTACCAGCCGATGTATTCATTGCAGCCCAGCACGTCTAAATATGCGCCAAGCGGATCATCGATGAGTTGTGTGGTGGGATTGGTATAATGCCGTTCCATTGCCGCGGTAATCAGGCGCGTGGGGTCAAGTGTTCGCGCTTTTTTCACTAATTTTTTTAGAAATTCCAGGCGGCTGTTATTTAACGGTGTTTCGTTGGACATGGACCACAAAATCACCGAAGCCTTGTTTTTATCCCGCGCGATCATGGTTGTCAGTTGATCGGCGGCATTGGCGAATGTCGCCGCATTTTCCCAAAGAATTGTCCAATACACCGGGATTTCCGACCAAACCAGCAGGCCCAAGCGGTCTGCCTCGCGGGTCATAAACTCGTTGTGCGGGTAATGCGCCAGCCGCACAAAATTGCAGCCTAATTCCTTTGCCCACCCCAACAGCGTGCGAGCGTCTTCCCGCGAAAAGGCCCGGCCGGAGCGGATCGGCGCTTCTTCGTGGATGGAAATGCCCCGCAAAAACAGGGGTTTTCCATTTAGTAAAATGTCCTGCCCCCTTGTCTCAATGCCGCGAAAGCCGATTTCGTCGCGCACTTCATCTGTTTTTGTCGAGAGAATTACGTTATACAGCTTTGGGCGTTCCGGCGACCAAAGCGTCACTTTTGCCGGTAGGCTGAACGGCAGGTAACCGTCGTCGGTTTTAAACGATTTTTTGATGCCGGCCCCGGGAATTTCGAGCGTTATTTTTTCATTCTTTTGGGAACCGCTCAACCGCACCCAACCGGCAATTTTGTCGGCTTCGCCTTTTTTTAGCTGAATAAAATAATCCCGGATAAACGTCGCCGGGGTTTCGACAAGCATCACCCGACGGGTCAGGCCGCCGTAATTCCACCAATCCGTGTTGAGGGTTGGCACACCGTCGCGCCGGCGTTTATTGTCCACTTTCACGACTAAAAAATTGTCTTTTTCTTTGACAATGCCGGTAATTTCGAAATTAAACGGCGTAAATCCGCCGACGTGCTCGCCTAATTTTTGCCCGTTCAAATAAACGATGGCGTGGTAATTCGCCGCGCCGAAATAGACAAACAGCCGGCGATCCTTGGGCAGCGAGTAATCGAAAGATTTTTTGTACCAAACCGTTCCTTCGTAAAAAAACAACCGCTCATCCTGGCTGTTCCAATCCCCGGGAACGGACAGGGTTGGCGATTTATCAAAATCGTACTCAACCCGTTCCCAGCGTTTGTCAGGTTTGTGGTTTTTAAAATAGCCGTTGGCGCTTTCCTGGTAACGATAATTGTAGTAACCGTTTTCGTAAGGATCCACAATGTAGCGCCATTGACCGTTCAGGCGGGTGGTTTTCCGTGCGTCAACGTTGATAATAATATCACCCTGTGCCCGCGCGGAGGTCAATGAAATAAGGATGCAGAAAAAGAAGATCAATTTGGTCATTAAATGTCCTCGTACTAAAAATCAGCATCAACGTAATTGCAACAATATTTTATATTTCTCTCGCAGAGGGATCATCGGGTACAGAGTAGGCATGAACGCGAAATTGTCGGAAAAATTCGCATCATTTTGGAATTAGGTAAAATAAATTATTATATCAATCTGATAAAAAAACAGGGTATAAAGACGTCGATATTTCAGAGGGATGATAAAGTTTTCTTTATACCCTGCATATTTCAACACGTCATTTTTTCCGCTGGTAAACCCGAACGTAGTCCACTGCCATCATTTGTGGGAAAACCGTTGTTTCATCCGGGTTGCCGGGATAATTACCGCCGACAGCGACATTCAAAAGCAGGTGAAAACGCCGGTCAAAGGGCGCGGGATAGGGCGCGCCGGCCGTGTACCATTTGGTTTGGGTCTGATACAGCGAGTCGTCCACATACCAGCGGATTTCGGTGGAATCCCACTCCAGGGCAAACAGATGAAATTCATCGACAAAGGCGCCGCTTTTCAGGGTATCGCCATCGCCGGTGTGGCGATTGTTCGGCCATCCGCCGCCGTAATGCAGCGTTCCGCGAACAATGTTGGGCAAATGCCCTTTCAGCTCAACGATGTCTATTTCCCCGCTGGCCGCCCACCCGCCGTAAACCCAATCCGTCGGCAGCATCCAGATTGCCGGCCACATTCCCTTTCCGCCCGGCAGTTTTGCCCGTATCTCAAATCGGCCATATTTCCAATCGCCTTTTTTCGCGGTTCGCATCCGCGCGGAAGTATATTTGAATTTGCCGACGGTTTCCTTTCTCGCGGTAATCACCAGCCGGCCGTTTTCAACGCGACCGTTTTCGGCTAAGTACCACTGAAGTTCTTTGTTGCCCCAGCCGGGTATGTTGTATTCGCTGCCGTCGCCAATTTGAAACGACCATTTTGTCGTATCAATGGCAGCGCCTTCAAACTCATCGTGCCAGACGAGCTTCCAACCGGGACGCGATAACGAATCAAGCATGCGGTCATCATTTGGCGCTTCTTTTTGGCAGCAAACCAGCGGCAGCAACACCAAAAATGCTTTTAACGGTTTATTTGTAAACGACATCAATGGCATTCCCATATACGAAGCCTCGTTTTCGACCTGGACTGAATTATAAAATGATCCCACAATAATTATACCAACGTTCAAATCGATTAAATATCCCGGGAAAGGTTCATTTTAAGCGAGAAAATTGAGGTGGGTTATAAAAATAATAATGAGAAGGTTATCAAAACAATAACAATTGCCCGGGGATTGCGCTTACTTTAATCCAAGTTCTTTGCACATCCGGTGATAATTTGGCGGCGCCAAACCCAATAAACGCGCGGCTTCGGCGTCCGATGCAGTGTGTTGCCGGACATGTTGGAAATATTTTTTCCGGAGCATCTTTTCCATTTCCCGCAATGGCAATATTTCCGCGGGTTTCCAAAGCGCGGTCTGAAATACAGGGGAATCCGCAGCTGCGCGTAATTGCATACCCAGCGCATTTTTTACGTGCTGTTCATCCAGCAGGTTTTCACCGGTAAACAATAGCCGTTGGATAACATTCTGAAGTTCCCGCACATTGCCCGGCCAGTGATAATTGCTTAACGTTTGCATGGCATTCTCCGTAATCACCGGCATTTCCCGACCCATCGCCGTGCTGAATTTTTGTAAAAAATGGCTGATTAGCAGGGGAATATCCCGCGGAAGGCTGTTCAACGGATTCATCCAGATTGAGACCACATTGATTCGGTAATAGAGATCTTCACGAAATTTTTTCCGCCGTACGGCCGCTTCCAAATTTTTATTCGTCGCGGCAATGGTGCGGACGTTGACTTTTACACATTCCGTGCGCCCGATCTTGTCGATCTCGCCTTCCTGAATGACTCTTAACAGTTTTACTTGCGCGGAAGGCGTTAATTCAGCAATTTCATCTAAAAAAATGGTGCCGTTATCGGCGATTTCAAAAAGTCCGGGCTTGCTTTCGTGCGCGCCGGTGAACGCGCCTTTTTCAAAACCGAAAAGCTCGCTTTCCATCAAATCATTTGGAATACTGCCGCAGTTGATCGCTACAAATTTTTCAAACCGTCGCCGGCTATGGTAGTGGATGTTAGCGGCGACCAATTCCTTACCTGTCCCGGATGCGCCGCGAATTAATACCGCCGCATCCGTACCGGCGCACTGCTGAATCTGCCGACGCAATTTCTTGATGGCTTCCGATTCCCCGATAATACGCTTTTCTTTCAAGATGTCTTTGACGTTCTGAACCAGTTTTTTCTCGGAACGCTGTTGCGCCCGGGTCAAACGCTTTTTCTCAAACGCATTGAAAATATTCAGGATAAAGTCAGTCGGTTGGTAAATATAATCTTCGATATCGCTGGGATACTTGGTGCAATACCACATGGCGCCGGCTTCCAGCAGGCGATTGGCAAAGTCAAAATCCATGATATTCGTGGTCATTTTGGTAACGACAATAATTTGCAGGGTTGGATCAATCTCTTTTATTTGTCGTATTAAGTTCTCACCGGTCAGCCCCCCGGCAATCTGGAAATCCATAATGACAATATCATAGCGTTTTTTATCTTTACGGAGCACTTCCAGGGCGCTATGCCCGTCGGATAACACTTTGCGGATCACAATCTGTTTTTCAAACGGCTTCAGGGTATTTCGCACCCGACGAACATCAAACGCCTCATCTTCAATTAAT
>CAYVDX010000374.1:0-4671 GCA_964450485.1 uncultured Calditrichaceae bacterium | reverse complement strand
ATCCAGGCTATCGCAGGCAAACTGCACGTATTTTCCCTTGCGCACGATCACCCGGGAGTCAATGGCGTTGACCGACAAAATCTCCGGATCGCCGGGTTTCGCCCGCTGCAATGCCTGTTTTAGGCTGGGATACCCGATCCCCACTTCATACAAACGGTAGCAAATCCCGTCGATCTTTTTTTTCTTGTCGATGAAAATGCTGTCGATTTCCAAAAATTTGCGGTCTTTATCGTAAAAATCCACGATTGCCACCAGCGAAAAACCGGTGTAAAGCTGGTTGATGGAATCGGCGCTGAGAAAATAGGTAAACAAGCGCGATTTGAGCTTGCCGCGATGGGTGCAACTGCGGTAAATTGAGGAAGTGATTAGAATAAAGAATGCCACAGATACGGCAATCCCGGCCCATTTTAACCATTTAATCATCACAAATCTCCCTTGTTTTTGATACAATTTGTATGAGTGATGTTCCCTTATTCAGTGGAAAAATGGCCGGCCGGGTATTTGTTTTAATGTCGAAGCAGTGGATCCGCGGCATTTCCGTAAAGGGCATTGGGAACGCTGTTATTTAGCGAAAAATAGTGGAAAATCAAATGATTTTTATGTGAATGCCTCGAATTGGGCGTATTTGTGGAAATTTTCCGGTTTATTGCGTATATTTATAGAACACATACAAAATTTTCAAATGTGTAATCATTTCATATAAGGAAAAATGAGATGTTCAAGGGACTTGTTTTGAGCGGGCTGTATTTTTTTATTATTTTTCCGGCGCTGGCGCAGCAACGGGGGGCTGTGAACATCATCACTGCCAATGGCAAAAAAATAAATCTTTACGACAAAGCCCATGGAACTCTGTTTACTGGTTCCCAAACTCCGGTTTGGGAACCCCTTTGCCCATGAAACTCTGTTTCCCTTTAACCCAAAGCCCGAACAATGCGCTCTAAATACAAATTCACCGATAAAGATGGCGTTTATTTCATCACCGCTACGGTAATCGAATGGCTACCCGTATTTACGAATGAAGCGTATTGTCAAATTTTAACTGACTCCCTGAAATTCTGCCAGCAAAAGAAACATTTAAGAATTTATGCATACATTATTTTAGAAAACCACATTCATCTCGTTTGTGAAGCGCCCCGGCTTTCACAAACGATTTCTGACTTTAAAAAGTTTACAGCAAGAAAAGTCATTGACACTCTTAAAAAAGATCAGAAGGATTGGCTATTAAACCAATTAGCATATTATAAAAAGCGGCACAAGATACACAGCACTTATCAGTTTTGGCAAGAGGGGGTACATCCGCAATTAATTGTATCTGATCAAATGTTGAATCAAAAGATTGTGTATATTCACAATAATCCGGTAAAAAGAGGGTTGATAGAAAAAGCGGAACACTGGCGGTTTAGTTCAGCCCGAAATTATTTATTGGATGATCATTCGATAATAAAGATAAACAATTTGCGCTTCTGATTTACGCCAAAACAGAGTTTTGGGAGCAATGGGGTTCCCAAAAAGACTTTGGGAACCAGTTAATAGCGGTCAATAATTCAGTTTGAATTTTTGCACCCGGTTGTGCGAAAAATCCGCCGTAAAAATCTGGAAATCCGCGTCCACCGCAATATCCGTTGGCGAAAAAATATTTCCCTGCCATTTTTGATCATACCAGTCGCTGAAGAGGTGATGCATCTGCGCATCAAAAACCTGCACGCGCTTATTGGCGCTGTCGGCGATGTAAATGCGCCCCTGCCGGTCAACGGCAATGCCGCTGGCGTCGGCGAATCGTCCGTCGGCTGAGCCGTGTTGGCCCCAGGCGCCTAAAAATTTGCCATCCGGCGTAAATTTTTTCAACCGGCTGTTGTGGGTATCCAATACCCAAATGTTGCCGTCGGGGCCAACTGCCAAATCGCCGGGGAACTCGAAGTGCGTATCATCGTGCCCTTCTCCGCCCCAGGTCAGCAGAAAATTGCCCTGCGCGTCAAATTTCTGCACGCGATGGTTGTTGAATTCCAGCACAAAAATATCGCCGTTGGGATGCACGGCCACGCTCACGCAGGCGTTGAATTGCCCCGGGCCGTCGCCGCTTTCGCCAAAGCGCAGCAGCAGTTCGCCGTCCGGGCTGAATTTGTAAATTTCATCGTTGCCGAAGTCCGCGACGAACACATTGCCGGAATGATCAACACTCAGACCGAGGGGGCTTTCCAAAACGCCGCTGCCGAATTGCGCGATAAATTCGCCGTCATTGCTGAATTTTTGAATGCGCCCGTTTTGCGAATCGCTGACATACACCGCGCCGCCCGGGCCCGCGGCCACGCTTTGCGGCATTTGAAATGCGCCCGGCTGCACACCTTCGCCGCCCCATTCCTTCACCAGCGACAGTCCTTTGGGCGGCTTGTCGCAGCCGTTCAAAAAAACCGCTAAAATCAATAAAAACAAGAAACATGCGCGACGGCTAATGCTCATTTTGGATGACCTCGTATTTTTCAACCCGCAGTTGCAGGGGCGCGTCTTTTTCCACGATGACTTCTCCGCTGACGCTTACTTTTTTCTGCCCGTTATTAAAAATTTTTCGCAATTCCGCCAATAAATTGCTTGTTTCCGGTGCGTTTTTTTCATCTCCCGTTTCATCCGCCGCGAGGGGAATCAATTGAAACGCCTGCCCGGTTTCCGGTATTTTTAGCAACAGCGATTTGCCCTTCACGGACAGCTCACCCGCGGCTTTTATGCGCATTTCCTTCGGCTGAAAATCCGCTTTTTTCACTGCCGAACGAATCGCTTCCGGATCAAACGGCTGGCCTGTTTTCAAAGTAATTTTTGCATCTTGCTGTTCCAATCGCACATCGACATCCTGAACGCCTGACAGGCGTTTAAGGGCTTTTTTGACCCCGTAGGCTCAGAGGCCTCAGGTCATGCCCGGCACACCCACGGTCACTTCCTGAATTTGACCAAACAGCGATGCGCTGAAGGCGATCAGCAGCAAAAAACCGAGATACTGCGTGAATAATTTTTTCATTTTGGGTTCCTTTGTTAAAAAAGTTTTGAGTTTTGCGTTTTGAGTTTTGAGTTGGCGGAGTCACGGCAGCAAAATCCAGCGCAAACCGCCGCGGAAGGCAAAATCAGTGCCCAACTGAGCGCCGTTTAAATCCTGAAAAACCGGGAGTTGAATCCCCGCTTCCACCACCAGGTTATTCAACAGTAAAAATTGAAATCCCGGGGCAATAAAAATTTGATTCCCGCCGGAATTATCGAGTTTGACGCCGCCGCTTTTTGCTTTTTGCGCGGTCACGCCGTTGATTTCCATAAACAGAAACAGGTCGTGCGTGGGAAAATCAGCGCCGTATTTCGCGGGAAAAATGCGATAGCGCACCGTCGCGTCGAAATTGAACACATCGCCGAACTCGAAATTATTTGCCGATGTTTTCAGGGTGTAACCGGCGTCGCCGAAGAATTGCAGGCGATTTCGCGCTTCCGTGAAGGTCAGGGCAAGGCGGTAATCCACGGACCCGGAGCCTAATTGCAGCGGCGCGGGCTGTAGAATTCCCAGGGCGTCGCGCAGGTCATCCGCGCCGGTGGGCAGCTTGACGCCGGCCTGCAGCGAGAGTTGCCGGCTGCGCAAAAAAGCGGTTTTTTTAAAAAGGCGGTATTTCGCAAAAAAGGTAATATCGCCGATGCCGGCATCTGTCTCCGACAGCGGTACGCTATTTATGGTTCGTTCCGCAGTACGGCGAATGATGGTTCGTTTTACAGTACGGCGGAGCATCGGGAAAACGCCGATAAGCGACAGCCCCGGGCTGACGCCGTAAACCAATGCCGCCGGCGCCGCGTTGACAAATACTTCCGGCGCGTTGGGATCGTCGCGTTTATCGCCATCCACAAAAAGCTGGGTTTTGTTGATTTGCCCGTAAAAAACTCTAAAGCCGACGCCCCCGAAAAATTCCGTGCGGGCCGATTCGCTGAACACCTGGGCAAAAGCGCTTGCCGAGAGCAGCATGAACAAGAGCATTTTATACATTCAAAAATCCTCGATTCCCGTGCTATTTTTTTTCTTTTGCGACAGCCGCTTTTTCACCGATTTTCTTTTTTGCATCCGTTTTTTCAATTCGCGCAATGCGAAAACCAGTGGTTTTTAACGCCGCTTCGATCTTTTTCGCATCCGTTTTTTTCGGATCGTATTCGATGACCGCCTGTTTTTCTTTAAATTTTACGCTGCATTTTGCCACGCCGTCAACCGTGTTTGCCGCGCCGTCAACCATGCCGGCACAGGCGCCGCAAGTCATGCCGTCCACGTTAAACGTGATGATTTCCGTTTTCGCTTTCGCGGTGGATTTTTTAGCGTCTTTCTCTTTCTTCGCGGACGTTTGCGCGTTAACAACAGCAAAAATACCCAACAGCATGATCATCACAAATATTTTTATCTTTGACATTTCGGATCTCCTTTTTCTTGAATAAAATCAATGAGTTATTAGTTTTTACGTTGCGCAGCAACTCAACGCGCCGACTTCTTTGTTAAAGGTAATCGCCGCTAATTTGATGCCTTCGGAAAGCGTCAAATAGGGATGAAACATCGACACAATATCGGCGACGTTGACGCCGAATTTGATGGCCATCGCTGCCTCCATCAATAATTCAGAACCCTCGTGGGCCAGAATGCGCGCCCCGATCAGCCGGTCCGTTTGG
>CAYVDX010000373.1:0-4672 GCA_964450485.1 uncultured Calditrichaceae bacterium | reverse complement strand
AAACCGCTCACGCTGATCCTTGGGATCGTTCAACTCGCTGAAGGCGTTGCCGATTTCCTTCCCGGCGATGACCGGCTCAAAACGTTCCACCAATCCCGGTTTGCCGCGATGCTTTTTCGCCAGCGGGGAAATTTCCACCGGGTGATCCATGATAAAAGTGGGTTGAATCAATTTAGGCTCGACGTATTCGCCGAAGATTTCATCGATAATTTTGCCGCTGCCCCAGCTTTCGTCAACCGACACATTCAGCTTTTTGGCGGCCTGGCGCAGTTCTTTTTCCGATTTGCCGTATAAATCCAGTCCGGCATACTCTTTGATGCCTTCGAACAAGGGCAAACGTTTCCAGGGCGGCGCAAGATCGATTGCATGTCCCTGGTAAGTGATTCTCGTCGAGCCTAACACACGCGCCGCAATGGCGCTGATCATTTGCTCCACCAATTCCATCATCCAATAGTAATCTTTGTAAGCAACGTATAGTTCCATTTGGGTGAATTCCGGGTTATGAAACCGGCTCATTCCCTCATTTCGGAAGTCTTTGGCAAACTCAAACACACCGTCAAAACCCCCGACCATCAAGCGCTTGAGATACAACTCATTGGCGATTCGCAAATACAGTTTCATATCGAGCGCGTTGTGATGAGTCACAAACGGTCGCGCGGATGCGCCGCCGTATATCGGCTGTAAAATGGGCGTTTCTACTTCCAAATAGCCGCGGCTGTTCAAAAAATCGCGCATTGCGGAAATGATTTTGGAGCGTTTGATAAACACATCCCGCACTTCCGGGTTTACAATCAAATCCACATATCGCTGGCGATAGCGCAGTTCCTTGTCGCTAAAGGCATCGTACACAATGCGTTTGCCGTCCTCCTCCCGCTCCTTGGCAATGGGCAACGGGCGCACGGTTTTGGTCAGCAGGGTCAACTCATTTGCCGCCACGGAGATTTCACCGGTTTTGGTTTTGAAAACCAATCCGTCAACGCCGATAATATCGCCGATGTCCAGCAATTTGTATAACTCAAAGTCCTTTTCCCCTAACGTATTCTTCCGTACAAATATTTGAATTCGCCCGTCCATATCCTGCAAGTCGAGGAAGCCCGCCTTGCCCATTTGACGATTGGCCATCACCCGTCCGGCAATTCGCACGGTTTGATTTTCCAGAGTTTCAAATTGATCTTTAATCTGTTTTGAGGTGTTTGTGCGGTCAAATTTATAGGGGTATGCAATAATATCCATTTCCGCAAGCCGGTCAAGCTTTTGCCGGCGTTGCGCTACCAACTGGTTGACATCTTCCAAAATCCTATCTCCTTTTTTTCCCAACATTTAGACCCAATGAATAAATAATTATACACAACCGGGTGTATCGTTTCGTTTAAATTCAAAAGTTAAAGAAATTTCGTTTCTATCACAATGTTTTCTTCAAAATGCCTTATTTAATGATGAATGAAAATCAAAAAAATATCATTTTTAAACGTTTGGGAAAGCGTGAAAAAATAATAGCGATTTATTTGAACGATACTAAATGATACTATAAGGTAATAATCTTTTTATTGAAATTTTTCTTCCAATCACAATTGAGATTGTTTAGATTTTCTTGCTACAACCGTTCAAATGTAGCGATTCTCAACAATTTGCATTTTTAAACGCAATATTTTTGCTTGACAATATTTTTTTTTGATACTAAATTCATTAAAAATCTTGAGTTAAACGAATTTAATCTTTACATAAAGCTTTTGTAAAAAATTACGATTCTATACAGTTAATCATAAAACCTGAATTTGTGTGTTTATACAACCGAAGAATAGGAGCTGAAAGGTGAGTCAAGTGTATGTAAGGTCCGATCACTTAAAGGAAAAAGTGTTTGATGTAAAACTGCAACGCAATGAATGGAAAGTATTGTTTGCAGTAGATGGCAAAATGGACGAAAGAGATATCGCTGCTCTCTTGGAGATGCCGGGAGAAGAAGTCCAGGCGACATTACGGAAACTTGCCGGTATGCAATTTATATCCGGTAATGGCGAGTTAACGGAAGAAGCCGCTGTCGCGGAAGATGCGCCCGTCTTTGAAGAAACTGAAGAATTGACAGAAACGGCTGAAGAAACGGCTGAAGAAACGGCTGAAGCAGCAGTCGAGGAAACCATCGAGGCGACCGAGGAAGAAGTTGCTATTGATTTAGATAATCTATTACCCGAGGAAGAACAAACAACCGCGGAAGAAGCTTCCAGCGAAGAAACCGGCGATGGCGATGAAGATATTGACGCATTGATCGGTGATATTTTGGAAGAGGATGCCGATGTCGAAAGCGGCGGTATCTCCGGGGAAGCCTTGGATCAGGTCGAAACAGAACCGGAAGAAGATGAATTTGATCTCGGCAGCATTTTCGAGGACGACGTACTCGAAGCCGAGGCGCCGGCTGACGAGTTGGTGAGCGAATTCGACGAAACGGACGCCGAGGCAGCCATCGAGACGCCGGTGGAGGAAGTTGTCGCCGCCGATCAAACGGCAACGATTCTGGTGGTGGATGACAGCGTGGTGATTCGCAAAATGGTAGAAATCGCCCTGGAAAATGAAGATTACAACATCGTCTCGGTTTCCACCGGAAAGGATGCCCTTTCATACCTGGATGAAAACTCTCCGGATTTGATCATTTTGGATATTATGCTTTCCGATGTAAACGGACTGGACGTCTTAAAAGCAATTAAATCCAGCAAAGATATTCCGGTGGTGATGCTTTCCGCCAAAGATACCCCGCGTGAAACGAGCAAAGCAAAACAATTAGGCGCCGATGACTTTATTCCCAAACCGTTCAAGGATGAAGAGCTCGTCGGTAAAATCAAAGATTTGATTAAGCAATAGGTTTTCTTTGACAACGATTTCCATGGATCGTCAACCAGGACGAAAAACACAAGAAATTGAAAAGCTCTCAATATTTGAATTGGATGGCAAACTATTTGGGCTCGAAATTTTAAAATCGCGCGAAGTCTTCCCATTACCGCGTTTTACACCGCTTCCAAATTGCCAGGACATTTATATTGGCGTTTTCAATTTACGCGGAGAAATTTATCCGCTTGTCGATATCTCGCCAATATTAGGGCTTACCCGGAAAGCCATTCAACCGGAGGACATGGTTATCCTGGTTGACCACAGCGCGGGTTTCCCGCTTGGCGTTTTAATCGATAACATTCACGGCATTGTCACTTATCTCCCCGGTGATTTAAAAATCGCCCGGGGCGTTGTTTCAAAATCCATGGAAAGTTCTGTTTCGGGTATCTTGCATCACCAACAGGATTTCATCTATACCCTAAATTTGGAAAATATTTACAACGATCACAAACTTCTTGCTCATTCATAGCAAGGTCTATTTAATGAATCGCAAATATCTTGGTCTTCAGTGGAAATTTTTCTTTGTCTTGCTTGCCCTCAGCGTTGTGGTGTTGGGCATTTTGGCTTATCGTTCATATAATAGCGGAAAGCAGGAAGTGCTTATAGAAACCCGGCGATATTTGGAAGACGTCGGCAGAACCCTTTCATTCAGCATCAATGGCGACAATATTCTCAGCGCATATCAGCAGCAATCCACCCTGAATGTGGAATACGAAGCCGCAACCAACCAAATCCGGCGATTCAAACAACTTTTTGATGGCAACCAGAATGATCTCCCCATCAAACATATCTCCGTTTTTATTAGTGATGGAAATAGTATCAGCGTCTTTTTTACGACCCGCACGCCATTTGAATTTTTAGAACAACGCCCGGTTTACCCGGAGCTTCAAACCGCCAGGCAACAAAATACAGTCACTTACAAACCGGAATACCGTGAAAACAATGAGCGACTGTTCTCATCTTTTGCTCCTATTTATGATGAAAACAAAGAATTGGTGGCGTTTGCCAAACTGGATATTGACAGCAAGGTTGTTGACGCGCGGGTACCATCTTTTTGGTTTGAATTTTTTGTCCATTTGCTGTGGGGGATTATGATTAGCCTGGCGGCAAGTTTCATTCTTGCAAAAATGGTTACCCGCCCCATTGATCGCTACGTCGATTTTGTCAACAAAGTATCCGAGGGAAATTATCATCTTCGGTTAGACATGCAAACGGAAGACGAATTGGAAAAAATCGGGCACGCCCTGAACGTCATGCTGGAAAAGATTGAGGGACTAATCGAAACAGAAGCCGACCGGGATCGACTTCAGAAAAACATTACCAGCCTTTTGGGCATTGTTTCCCGCGCCGCGGACGGCGATTTTACCGCTTCGGCGGAAGTAACCGCGGATACGCTGGGGGCATTAGCCGATTCATTTAACCTGATGGTTGCGGATTTATCCAACCTGATTCACGATGTAAAAAACGCCGCGGCGCATATTGAAAAATCAACCCGGGAAGTGCTGATCAACACGGAAAGCATGTCACGCGGCGCAGACACACAGGCGAAAGAAATCGAAGGAATTTATCGCGCTGCCAAAGAAATGGCGGAAATATTGAAGTATGCCAATGTACGAACTTCCCAGGCGGCGGATTCGGCGCGACGGGCCGCGCAAGTTGCCCTGGCCGGCACCGAGGTCGTGAAAAAATCCACCGAAGGCATGCACACCATTCGCCACCGCGTTCAGGAAACCGCCCGGCAGGTGCGTTCGCTGGGTCAAAGTTCGATGGAAATCGGAGAAATTATCGAAGT
>CAYVDX010000372.1:0-4708 GCA_964450485.1 uncultured Calditrichaceae bacterium | reverse complement strand
CGGGCGTGAAAGATGAATCTTTAATTATGCGTCTGTACGAAATTTTAAAAGATGTTTATTTACGCCTGGATGATCGCGACAAATATTTGGCGCTCACCGAAAAAACAATATCGCTATTGCCTAAAAATTCGCGGCGCCAGGCACATTTACAATTTGAAGTGATCCGCCGGCAAATCAGCCGTCATCAATATGCGCCGGCGCTTCCGCGGGCCGTTGCCTTGTATCGCTCGCCGGCTGCCTCTCTTTCTCCCCGCTTAATCATGCAGCTCAAGCTGTATCTTGCTGAAATTTATGGATATTACGGAAAATGGTATCTCTCCCGGAGCCATTTGACGGCGCTGTTGAAATACCCGGTTTTTACCCGCCGTTTGCGGACGCGGGCGGAAGTGATGACGTATCTCGGCGTGGTAGAAAAAGAGTTGGGTCATTACGGCGACGCCCTGAAATGGCTGCAAAACGCGCTGGAAATCTGCCGGTCCGCCAACATGACCCGGCTAAAATATCGCGCCAAAATTCATTTGGGACACGTTTATTTGCTGGTTTACAGCTTCATTCAGGCGCGGGAAAATTTAATGGATGCCTTGAAGTGGGCAGAGGAAAATCGCGAAGACGAAATCGCCGTTGCCGCATTGCTTTTTTTGGCGTCGTATGGATTGCAGCAGCAACGCTTTGATTCGGCGGAACGCTATTTGGAAAGGGCGGAGGCGCTGCTAAAGCTTTTGGATTCCCCGCTGGATCAACTGAATTTTCTTTACTATAAATCTATTTTTTATTTGAAAACCGGAAAGTTGAAAGCAGCCGAGCAAACCGTGCAACAATGGACACAGCTTTCCCGGGGAATGCGTAAATTTGACAATCTTTCCCTCTGGATGAACGGGATAATTTTAATGGAAAGCAATCGGCCGGAGGAAGCGAAAAAGAAATTACAGGAAGCGCTGCGGCGAAATGCACAATATCGTTTGCCTTTTCTGCAATTCCAGATTTTACGAGACCTGGCAGATGTTTTTAAACGGCAAAACGACGAAGCCGGTTTTCAAAAATATAATCAAGAGGCGCACCAAGCTTTTCAGCAATTGTTGAACAATATCGGCGACGAAATTCTTCGGCGGCAGATGGAGGAATCCCGGGAATATGAAGCGTTGACGAAACTCAGCGGTTGAAAACTTATTCCTCCAAAAGATAATTACTTGCAAGCGCTTTATAATCAGATACTTGCGCTCTTTGCCATTCCAAATCATACCCTAACTTCTCAGCCATGATTTTGGCAACCGCCGGCGCCATTTCGATGCTCGCACGGGCGTCCAGCAGCAGCGCGCGGGTGCGACGCGCCAACACATCTTCCACGGTTCTGGCCATCTCTTCGCGAACCGCCCAAACGATTTCGGCGGCGTTGTAGGGCAAATTTTTGTGCAATTTTTCGCGCAGCGCCGGTCGCTGTTTCATCAATTTTTTGATCTGAAAAGCATCTGAGCCGTAAAATCGCAGCGGGCCGGTTTTGTCCACATTTTTCATCCACCCGTGAATACGCAACTGTTTTGTTTTACATTCCCGCGGGTCTAATCCGGCAACCATCGCGGCCTGATCCACGGTATCCTGCCCCATTTTTCGATAGGTCGTCCATTTCCCGCCGGCAATCGTCACCAGCCCGGAACTCGCCACAAGCAGGGTGTGATCCCGCGAAAGTTCAGCGGTATTTTTGCTGTCGCCGCTTTTCACCAACGGGCGGAGTCCCGCAAAAACGCTGCGGATATCTTCGTGATGCGGGTCTTTGGTCATGTATCGCGCGGCGTGTTTCAGAATAAATTCGATCTCCCGCGGCAACGGCCGAGGCTCCAAAACCGGCGCATCCACCGGTGTATCGGTGGTACCGACCACTACTTTATCGTGCCAGGGCACGGCAAAAAGCACCCGTCCGTCATCCGTGTGCGGCACCATGATTGCCGAATCGCCAGGCAAAAATTCCTTGTCTAAAATCAGGTGCACACCCTGGCTGGGTTGAATGATATTTTCAGCATCGGGCGTATCCATTTTGATAATTCCATCCGAAAAAACGCCGGTCGCGTTGATAACCACTCTTCCGTAAATTTCAAATTCCTCGCCGTTTTCCATGTCGCGGGCGAGCACGCCGTTGATCATGCCGCCATGCTTCAGCAAGCCGGTCACTTTTGCGTAATTAATGGGTGTGCCGCCCAAATCGACCAGTGTCTGCGCCAGATTAATTGCCAGACGCGCGTCATCGAACTGCCCGTCGTAATAAATGACCCCGCCGCGCAAACCTTCCGGCTCAAGCGTGGGAATTTTTTCCAGCGTTTCTTCCCGCGACAAAATTTTCGACGGCCCCAAGCCCAATTTTCCGGCAAGTACGTCATACATTTTTAAACCGATCCCGTAAAACGGTCCTTCCCACCATTCATAATTCGGCACAATAAACGCCTGATGACTGACCAAATGCGGCGCATTTTCAGCTAACAATCCGCGCTCCTGGAGCGCCTCTAAAACCAATGAAATATTCCCCTGCTTCAAATAGCGAACCCCGCCGTGAACCAACTTTGTGCTGCGGCTGGAGGTGCCTTTAGCGAAATCGTGCTGCTCCAGCAGCAAGGTGCGATACCCGCGCGATGCGGCATCTACCGCGGTTCCCAAACCCGTTGCGCCGCCGCCAATGACGATAAAATCCCATAATCCCGGCATATTTTTCAGGGTATAAATATTTTGATTCCGATTCATGATTAACTCCGGCTGTGTTTGTCGTTGTCCTTTGTCAGTTGTCAATTGTTCGTGGCTAATTGCCGAACGACGCGTCGTCCTTCTCCCTTTCGCCCCTCGGCCTTCGCTCCACGCTCCACGCCTCACGCCCCACGCAATCTCTGTTCGCCCCTCGCTTTTCGCTTTTCACTCCTCATTCTTCCGAAACGTGCCACCCTTTTGCGCGTTCAAGCGCCCGTTGCCAATCCGTTTTTAATTTTTTCATTTCAACTAAATTTGCCCGCGGATGAAATTTTTGCGCTACCTGCCACTGATGTTCGATCTCCGCGATATTTTCCCAAAACCCGACGGCGAGACCGGCTAAATAAGCCGCGCCCAGGGCTGTCGTTTCCAAAATTGTCGGGCGAATCACCGGCACGTTCAGCAAATCCGCCTGAAATTGCATCAGCGAATGATTCACCGTCGCGCCGCCGTCAACGCGCAATTCACTAATTTCCATTTTCGCATCCGTCGTCATTGCATTCAATACGTCCATGGTTTGAAAAGCGATGCTCTCCAAGGCAGCGCGGGCAATATGTCCGGCCGAAGACCCGCGCGTCAATCCCAAAATGGTTCCACGGGCGAATTGATCCCAATGGGGCGCGCCAAGACCGGCAAACGCCGGAATTAAATACACGCCGCCGTTATCCGGCACCGAATTCGCCAAGCGCTCTACATCCGAGGAAGATTTGATAATTCCCAAACCATCCCTGAGCCATTGCACCACAGCCCCGGCAATGAAAACGCTGCCCTCCAGCGCATAATTTACTTTTCCGTCAATTTGCCAGGCGATGGTCGTGAGTAAATTATTCGTGGAACGCACGCTTTTTTCGCCGGTGTTGAGCATCATAAAACAGCCGGTCCCATAGGTGTTTTTGAGCATCCCCGGTTTTGTGCACATTTGTCCGAACAGGGCTGCTTGTTGATCGCCGGCGATGCCGCTGATCGGCACGGAATGCCCCAAAACGGATTTGCGCGTCTCGCCATACTTTTCACTGGACGATTTCACCGCGGGCAACATGCTTCGAGGAATTTCAAACAGCGCCAAGAGCGCTTCATCCCATTCCAGGGAATGAATATTAAACAACAATGTGCGGCTGGCGTTGCTGAGGTCGGTAATGTGGATTCTGCCGCCGCTCAGGTTCCAAGCCAGCCAGGAATCAATCGTGCCGAATGCCAGTTTCCCCGCTTCAGCTTTTTGACGCGCGCCGCTGACGTTATCCAAAATCCACTTCAGCTTTGTGCCGGAAAAATAAGCATCGATCACCAGCCCGGTTTTTTGCTGAATTTTTTCAGCCAAATCTTGCGCTTTTAAATCATTGCAAAAATCCGCCGTGCGGCGATCTTGCCAGACAATGGCGTTATAAACCGGTTTGCCGGTTTCGCGATCCCAAACAACCGTGGTCTCCCGCTGGTTTGTGATGCCGATGGCGGCAATGTCTTTTGCCGAAACGCCGGCTTTTGCGATTGCCTCCTTCGCTACATTCAATTGGGATAACCAAATATCATTTGGGTCATGCTCCACCCAGCCGGGTTTCGGAAAATGCTGCTGAAACTCCTTTTGAGCGCTGGCGCGGATTTTCCCGCCGTGATCAAACACGATAGCGCGTGAACTGGTTGTTCCCTGGTCTAATGCTAATATCAGTGATTGCATTTTCGATCCGAAATAAAATTGTCGAGTTATGGCTTTTTAAACAATTTAGACAGAAGTGAGATTTTTTGCAAGGAATGTCCGTGAAAATAAAAAAGCCGCGCGGAAAATTATCCACGCAGCTTTCTTCTCGGTACCCGGGGCCGGACTCGAACCGGCACGCTCAATAGTGAGCGAGGGATTTTAAGTCCCTTGCGTCTACCAATTCCGCCACCCGGGCACAAACAAAAAAAGTACTTGCCTCACAAGTACTTTTTTGTCTTTGAGCGAGAAACGGGACTCGAACCCGCGACCCCAACCTTGGCAAGGTTG
>CAYVDX010000371.1:900-4714 GCA_964450485.1 uncultured Calditrichaceae bacterium | reverse complement strand
TTTATGAATCAAAATTCGATATTTTAAATATGACAAGCAGACGACCGATAAGAAAGCGGATTATTTTTCCAAAATACCGGTTTTGGGGCCATCAGGAAGCGTTCATTTTGTAGGATTATTAGACAAAAAAATTTTTTTTATATTTGATTCATGCTTAAAAGCGCTACCCCCTGGTGCGGCAATAACAATATAAAATCTTTTTTTGAGAAAGATTCCGCACGAACACTTACACGCTTATCGTTTCGTAAACGACAAATTTAATATTTATGCACAAATATTGCAAACAAATTAATTATCGTTGTCGCCGTTTTTGCGATAGATCAATCCCAATTTGCTTCTTTCCCGGCGCGCTTGTTAAACCGATCTTTAGATTGTATATTTGTTTGTTGAACGTCAGAGGACTTGAATGGGTTACAATCGAATCGTAATTGATGCAATGGGTGGGGATTACGCGCCCAAAGAGATTATAAAAGGCGCTGTGCAAGCCTGCAAGGAAAGCGAACAGATCAAGTGCGTGTTTGTCGGCGATGAAGAAAAAATCTGGGAGCATCTCGAAAATGAGAAAATCAGCGATGAGCGTTTTGAAATTGTGCACACCCCGGAATTTATCACCATGGACGACGCGCCCAAGGAAGCCATTCTGGAAAAGCCGAATGCGTCGATCAACATTGCCGCGCATCTCATCCGCGATAACAAGGGCGAAGCCCTGGTGAGCGCCGGCAGCACCGGCGCAACCGTGATGGCCTGCTCAAAATTCATTCCCCGGATGGCCGGCGTGGAACGCGGCGTGCTGGCCGCGGTGTTTCCGGCGCTGGATCAGACCAACAGCAACAGCGGCGTTTCCATCATGCTGGACGTTGGCGCGACCCTGCACTGCACGGTCAATCAACTGGTGAGTTTCGCGATCATGGGCATTCATTACGCCCGGGAAATTTTAGCCATAGAAAATCCCACCGTGGGCTTGCTGAACATCGGCGAGGAAGAAACCAAGGGGCACGGCGTGCTGGTGGAAACACATCAAGCGCTGCGCAAAAACCCGATGATCAATTTTATCGGCAATGTCGAAGGAAAAGATATTTTGCGCGGCCCCGCGGACGTGATCGTTACGGAAGGCTACACCGGAAATATTCTGCTAAAAGGGCTGGAAGGAATGGCCGATTTGATGATGCAAATGGGCAAGGGAATGTGGAAAAAAGGGGTGATGTCAAAATTCGGCATTGCCATGCTTGCGCCGAAGCTGAAGCGGTTCAAAAAGCAAATCGACTATTCGGAATACGGCGGCGCGCCCATGTTGGGTTTTCAAAAACTTGTGATCAAAGCGCACGGCCGATCCAAAGCCAAAGCGATTAAAAACGCGGTGCTGTTAGCCGAAAAATCCGCCGAGCAAAAGCTGGTGAAACACATGGAAGCCTCGATGAAGCAATTTTACCTGGGTATGTTTGAACAGGCGTAACCAAATCAAGCCAACGGAATCAAAAAGTTATACAGGTTTCGATAACTGCAAAAATTTAAGGAGTTGATCAATGGCCGAAGCAACAGAACAGCAAGTGCGTTCAATTCTCAACAACGTCGATTACCCCGGTTTTCAAAAAAGCATCACCGATTTCGGCATTGTGAACGACGTAAAAATACAGGGCAACCGCATCACGGTGAATCTGAAATTCAAAACCAAGGATACGGAGCGAAAGCAAGCCGTCAAAAAAGCGGTTCAGGATATATTAAAGGCGGAATTTTCCGACAAGCGCATTATGGTGATGGAAGGCATTCCCACGATGTCAACCCTCGGCACGCCGAAGCGCGCGGATGATCCCTGGGCCGGTCGCGCGGAAATTCCCGGCATTCGCAGCGTGGTCGCGGTGGCGTCGGGCAAGGGCGGCGTGGGAAAATCCACGGTCAGCACAAACCTCGCAATTGCGTTGGCTGAAGAAGGTTTGAAAGTGGGCTTGTTGGACAGCGATATTTACGGCCCCAGCGTGCACATTATGATGGGCGTTGAGGAAAAACCGCGGGTGAGCGCCGAACAAAAGCTGCTGCCCATCGAAAAGTTTAATATTAAAATGATGTCCATGGGATTTATTTTAGATAGAGACACGCCGGTCATTTGGCGCGGGCCGATGGTCATCAAGGCGTTGGACCAGTTTCTCCGCGATGTCGCCTGGGGCGAACTGGATGTGTTGATTATCGATCTGCCGCCCGGTACCGGGGACGCGCAGCTCAGCCTGGTGCAAAAAACGCCCATCACCGGCGCGGTGATCGTTTCCACGCCGCAAGAGGTGGCATTGGTGGACGCCCGGCGCGGTTATCAAATGTTCAAGAAACTGAATATTTATACCTTTGGCATCATCGAAAACATGAGCTATTACACCAACCCGGCCGCCGGCGACCCAGTGTATATTTTTGGAAAAGGCGGCGGCGCAAAAGCGGCTTACGACCTGGGAATTTCTTTTTTAGGGGAGATTCCGATAGACCCCGAAGTCACCGAAGCCGGGGACGCCGGCATTCCCATTGTTGCCAAAAACCCCGACAGCGAAGCGACCCAGGCATTTCGTGAATTGGCGAAACAGTTGATTAAAGAAGGGTTGCTGGAGCGGGTTGGAGGTTAATTGTCATCCGGAAAAGTCATAAATTTGGAGTCGGGATTTTCCGTTGACCAATTCGACCAGCGTGAAAAAATCGAAGGCAATTCTTCCAGCACTCTCCCTTCAAATTCGCCGCTGATGCACGTCAAGCCATCCGTGCCTTCAATGTGATACCACAGGCTTTCTGTTTGATAATCCCACAGAACGAATGTCCGGCGATAGGTCCAGCCGCTGGCGCTCATCGTCAACGTTCTTCCGTCAATTTCCCGGCTGTACACGGCAGCCAATTGAACCAGCGGTCAGTAAGCCACCGCAACCGCGGCGTCGCCAAAAAACTCGTTGACAATTTCATTTATTTTCATAACAAAAATCGGGTAAGCGCGCGGACCCGCGTCCGAGGTTGCCCCAATCACCAAAAATGATTGATTATTGCTCGGATACTGGGCGTCCGTCGGGCAAAGCAATTTTGGACTGTTGATGGGTTGGATGGCAAAGGGGCCTTCCCCAAACTCAAATCCGGCGGCTTCAAAGCCAAAGCGTTTAACCGCAGCGGTAATATCCCACTCTTTTCCGGTTTGATCGATAATGAGGATTTTATCATTTGTGGTTTTGATCGGCGGCGCCGCCGCCGTGCTTTCCGAACCGCCGCCCGAACTGCAACTGTTCAAGATCAGCGCCAGTCCAAGCAACATGGCGCGATAAAAATGTCTCATTTGTCTCCTCCCGAATCGGCGCTTTTATACTTTGCACGGTTAATCCCGAATAAGCCGGGATCACTTCATGTGTTGTCGATATTAAAGTAAAAACAACATTTTAGCTCTGAAATGCTTCAACACTCTGTTTCTTGCAAAAAGTAAAATTCTTGCCCGTGCACAGTATAATTCCGCCGCGACATGATTGGCTTTGCCGGAAAAACCGCTTCTGTAAATAACTGAAAAAAGATATTACTCTCCAACCCACGTCTTGCTCCGGACAGTCGGTGCAAGATGTGGGATGAATCATTATCAACAAGATTAAAATCAACAACAGGAATATCTCATCAGGCTGTTCAGCGACAAGATCCGAATGCGCTTGCGTTCATAAGTGATCACCCCGTTTTTCTTCAGCTCGGAAAGATGCAGGCTGGCCGTTTCCCGGGAACTGGCTACAAGATTCGCGATATCCTGGTGGGTCAACCGTATTTCGACTTGCCCGCTCCCTTTCTCCCCCCCTTTTCCACACACCGCCTCACCCAC
>CAYVDX010000371.1:0-890 GCA_964450485.1 uncultured Calditrichaceae bacterium | reverse complement strand
TGATTTGCCCGCTGCGTTTGTCGCCGGCTTTTTCATAAAGCGCATAAAGCAGTTTGCAAATGCGCGTTTTGACATCGCTGAAAACCAAATTTTGCAGCTTATTTTCCAGCATTTTGATGCGTTGTCCCATGGTGCTCAGTATTTTTGTTGAAAATCGCGGGTATTTTTCTAAAAAGATGTTAAAATCATCCCTGTTTAAAAAAGCAACCAACGCTTTATCCACGGAACGGGCAAAACTGCCCGACATTGCTTCACTTGAGAGACGACCCCGCATCAATGCGCCAAAAATGTCGCCGGATCCTAAAATATCGAGCGACAACTCCCGGCCGCTTTCATCAAGATACCCGATTTCAACATTACCGCGAATGATGAAATAAATGCGCGCATCCGACTCGTAGGGCATATAGATAAATTCTTTTTTGTGATATTTTTTATAAACCAGGCGTGCGCAAAATTTCTGAAGATCATTTTTATTAATGTCCCGCATAAAGGGAAAATGTAACTGCGGCAGCATGTTTGTTTCGGGTTGAACCATGCCATTAAAAGAATTTTTTGCGGCCGGATGACTATAATTTCGGGCATGATTCCGTATTGTGTGATTTCCCGTATCGTTTAACGCTGACTTCACACCGTTTTCAAATTTTTTTTCCGGTGCTACTTGTAAGTCATACATTTTGACCTCCTAATTTGACGATCAAACGTCAATTTGATGTTTAGCACTTGACGGATTTATTAAAACTTCACAAAAGATTTTCTTTTCCCGTTTTTAAATTCTACAGAGAATTAACCGGTTGGTTGTCACAAAACTATCACGGCTGGATAAAGAGAGCGTAACTAAAGCCTAACGAAAGCAAAACGAATTGGAAATATCTCGCATTAGCGAGATTTTA
>CAYVDX010000370.1:0-4741 GCA_964450485.1 uncultured Calditrichaceae bacterium | reverse complement strand
CTGCGAGGCTCTGCCTCGCGTAAAACAGCTTCAACTGCGCGTAACATCAGTTATTGAATAAAAGCGGAGGATCAACAATGCCGATTCAGTTTGGCGTGACCTGTTTTTTTAATGATTACAAAGAATTTGCCATCGTTCCGGAAGTCGCCCGGCAATTTCCGCTGCTAAAATATTTGGAATTCCGCGGTGAATTTCCCTTTTTGGTTCCGGACGACACGCCGGATTCGCAGATTCAATTTTTTATAGCGGTGATGCAAAAGACTTCTTTGCGAAGCACTTTGCACACGATTTATCACGACATCAACCTGGCAACGCTAAACCCCTGGCTAATGGAAGCCAATATTGCTTGTTATAAACGATTCATTGACATTGCCGAGCGCCTGGGTTCGGAGCTGATTGTCGTGCATGGCGGCATGTTGCCGGCGGATTATGTAAATAATCCCTTGAAAAACAAGTTTCAGCAAAAAGCGTCAAGGCGCCTTTGCAAAACGCTTTCCGTATTGGCGGATTACGGTCAGCGTCGCGGGGTTAAAATTGCATTGGAAAATTCACCGCCGGAAGCGGGGCAAAGCATCGTATATGACAGCCGTTCGCATTTGGCCATTTTGGAAAAAGTGAATCATCCCAACCTGGGCGCTTTGCTGGATTTTGCTCATGCGTTTTTGCGACGCCTGGATTTGATCGATTATCTCGAAAAAATTCAGCCGTATCTCATCGAAATCCATGCACATAACAACATGGGCAAAAATGATGATCACCTGGCGTTACCCGATGGAAAAATTGATTATTTGCCCATTTTTAAGCATCCGGCGGTTCGCGATGTGCCGTTTATCATGGAATTAAAATCTTATGAAGATGTCATCAAAACACTGACGTGGTTGGGAAACATTTTATAGCCCGGCCGAAAGCGGCTTTCTAATGGAATTGCAGAAGATAAGGGTTGTTTTTTCATTTGTCCGCCGGTGAATTTTTTAATTCCGGGAAAAGGGGGTTGGCAACGGCTTGTGAAATACCATCACCCGCGGCGGCGGGAAGAATTTTTGGCGATTTTTTTGCCAATGCAACGGGCTGTCGAGTTCACCCCAACTCAGCCGGGCAAAAACCCACAAAATGGCCACTTTTAAACGCATTGCAACATCCTTCCAAAAATTTGCAGGTAAGATAATTGCCGGGCGGGCAAATTGCAAAATTTTGCGGAAAATGCGCGAAAAAAAAATATTTGCGCAACGATGCAATGATCCGACTTACTCGATTTATCGAATATTCGGATTAACCACTCCCCTGAGAATTTTCATCCAATATTTAACCGGAACGCCCTCCCGCTTGCCGACGCCATAATTAAAATGAGCGATATTTTTAGCCATTTTGTTCAAGTCGCCCTGATCGAGCGGCCCGCTGATTTTGTCAATTTCCACTTTTTCCGGCATGCCGTCCCGACCGACCAGCACGTTAAAAATAATGTTGATCACGCTTGCTTTCCTTTCGCCATTTTGATATGCCACTGTTTTTATTGGCTGCGAAAATTGGCGTTCAATGCGTTGATTATAATCCTCGCGAGCGGATTGATCATACAGCGCCAACCAATCCGGCGGCTCTGTTAATTCTTCCAACTGAAATGCAGCATTTTTTAGAATACGGGGCTGTTCACCACGAGCGCCTGTCGTTTTTTTTTCACCGTCTAACTTGAAATGAAAGGGTATCGTCACCCAGACTTTCACCCGTTCGCCATCAACTTTACCGGGTTTGAACTTAAACTGCCAGGCAGCTTCAATCGCGGCCGCGTCTAATTCCGGCACGGATTTTAGCACTTCTACTTGTTCGATCAACCCGTGCGTACCGATCAAGGCTTTGACGAAAACTTTTCCTTCGATCCCTGCTGCTTTGGCAATTGCGGGATATTGGGGATTGCTTTTGACAATTTCAACCGGTTTTTCCGTCAAGTCTTGGAAAGCGACAATTCTTCCCTGGCTGATTTCAACCGCCGGGGGTCTGGAAAGAGGTTTTTGGGGAGAACTCGGATTTTCATAATTACAGGATAGCGGAAATGCCAGTATCCCAAAACTCAAGGCAATAACGATATGACGCAGCGTCCATTTTTTCATGGCGGGGTTCTCCTTTTGTTCTAATTGATAAGAGATACGATTTTTTAAATTTCGCGATGAGGCGGCAAAAAACAGCGGGGTTAGAAAAAACGTTTGTGGGAGCGCCAGCTTTGAAGCGATGTTCATCAGGCTGCGCGCATAGCCTGCCGGGCTTTGCTGCAAAAGCGCAACGGCCGCTTCGTCGCAGGCAATCTCGCGGGCGTCATTGAGTTGACGGTTGAGCAGCCAAACCAACGGATTCAAAAAATAAATGCTCTGCACCAGCGCCTGAGCCAGGTTGATCCAGTGATCATGGAGCTTTATATGTGCGATCTCGTGGGCGAAAGCAGCGCGAATTTGTTCCGCCGGCCAGTCCGCCGCCGAGCGCGGGAAAACGATTCGGAAGCGCAAAAATCCGATCACAAAGGGACTGTGCGCTTTTTGGGACCGGCGTGCGGATACCGTTGGAAACGCTCCGCTTTTCCATGCCGCGTCCGGCATGGGGAGGGCATTTTGCGCCAGGGAAAGCAACCGCAAATAGCGCCATGCAATGATGGTCAGCATGAGCGCCGCGCCGCCAAGCCAGAGCAAAAACAGACTGCCGGACAGCGATAGTTTCAAGGTTTCGGCCGGCCCGTTTTCTCCGGCGACGACCACCGCGTCCCCGAAATAACCAAAACCAAGCGAATCGCTGATCGCTTGGCCGGCGGGGATGAAAAGCGGAGTGAGCAGTTTTACCAAAGCAATGATCCCCACGATGCGCCCAAAACGCGGATGCGCCCGGCGATAGCGGTGCATCAGCAACAGCGCGATCGCGACGAACAGCGAATTTTGCCAATTCAGCATCCAAAAATAGGACGCCCAGGCCGCGCCGGTTTGATTGATCGCATCAACCATTTTCGCCTCCCTTGCCGGTTTTTTCCTCGATGAGTTGCTTCAACGCCTCAATCTCGGCGGTTGTGAGGGAATCGGAGTCGATCAAAAAGCTGGCCAGCGCCGGCAGCGATCCTCCGAAAGTAACGCCGGCAAATGTTTTGACTTCTTTTAGCAGCGATTTTTGGTGATCCCGGAGCGGGTGATAAAAATTTACCAAACCGATTTTTTCCTTTGCTAAAAAACCTTTGTTTGCCAGGTTATTCATCACGGTTTGCACGGTCGTGTAAGCCTTTTCGCCGTCGGGATAGGCGATCTCGCGAACCTGGCGAACGGAAACGGGATTTTTTTCCCGCCAGATAATTTCCATGATTTCCCATTCCAGTGAGGAAAGTTTGTTTTTTCCTTTAAACATACATCTCCTTTTAGGATAGTAAACCTACTATAATTATAGTAGAAAATAATACTTCACAGCTGCTTTGTCAAGAAAAAAAACCGGTAAATTGACACTTTTTAACGCAACTTATGGTAAATATGAATCATTTTTGATAACTTTGCGGCAACGAAAGACAACGATTTGAGATAATCGGCAACACCGGTCGATGAAGCCGCGTAACTTTGCGGGCACGAACACTTCAAAATAATCAATCGTTTAAAAAATATTGCCCGAGCATTGAACCGGGTTTTTATGAACTTGCTGATGAATGCGACCCTTACCGGCAAAGGCATCCCGGAAGAAAATTAAGCCGGCTATTCGAACCGGCGTTCACTTCGGATAATTCCCGCATTAAAATGCGCACCGGGCTTTACACCAGCTACACTATCATTCACCGGCACGAGGGAGAAATTGCTGTAAAAAGCAAAGTCGGCGAGGGAACGACGTTTACGATACGGATTCCAACGAATCTGCAGGAAGTGCTTGACGGATGATGTCGGGATTTTTGGGAATTATTCCCCTTGCCTGACGCTATCGCGAAACATCTGCCAGGCAGCGATGGTTTCGTCCGTCAATTCGCGGCAGGCGGTTTTGAGCGCGGCTTCATTCTTTTTGAAAAATTGCAACTGCTCCCGGCGAAGTTGCAAATCCAGCGGCGAAGCGATCTGTTTGACATGCCCCTTGCCAAGCTGCACGCCCACGTCGTACACCACTTCCGCGAGCTCCCCCGGCGATTGAAACGATTTTCCGATTTTTACTTCTTTGTAATTATCCACCCAGGAATGCACCCAAAACATTTTGTCGTGAAAGCGAAAATAGCCAAGATGCGCAAACGGCTGGTACGCGATGCGGGATTGCCCCAACAAAATGCGGAAGGGATCGAGTTCCTGCCCGCTGTTGATGCAGTCGATGCCGCTCAGGTCGCGCACTTCCTTGAATTCCAGTATCACATCGTCGAGCGGGTCAGCGGATTTTCCGCGAATGCGCACCAGGAATTTTTCGTCCAGGGCGCTGCCGATGCCCATTTGTAAATCGCCCGTTTGCACAATGCGGAAATAATCCGGGGAAAGCGTGGAATCCTCGGCGATTTTGGTGTCGATATACGGTTGAATCGCGGCAATCAGCGCGTTTTTATCGTCGCCGGACATGGGTTCCATGATCGTGTCAATCCATTTAAAATAGCTGGCCCGGTCATTTTTAAATGTCGCGCGGGCGCGCTTCACCCACGCGCCGGCGTCCACGCGCATTTTGGGATATTTCAACGCCGCCCGGTAACCGGCGAAAAAGCGATCCAGCAGGATCGCGCCGGAATCCGCCCAACCGTTTTTCCGGCAAGTCAGGTGCACGGAAA
>CAYVDX010000369.1:0-4748 GCA_964450485.1 uncultured Calditrichaceae bacterium | reverse complement strand
ATTTTTGAAAACGGCAAGGTGATGGCGTTCGGCGTCGATTTTTATCCGCAGATCGACATTTCCCTCACGCCGGCGATTTCCTATTCGGCCGCTAAAAATTTCGCGGTCAATTTTTTAAATTTTGACGCCGCAAACGACCGGGTTTCCGGCGATGAACAGCTTTTTATCCTGCCGCGAAGAGCGGATAGAAATATTGAATATCATTTAGTTTACCAGGTTGACGTGCTCACCAAAAACCCGGTGGGGAATTACATTGTGATGGTGGATGCGCACAGCGGAGATATTATCTGGCGGCATAACCGGGTTCGCAATATCGATGTGAGCGTGAGCGGCAAGGTGCAGGAAGTGCTGCCCACGGATCCGTTTGTGGAGAATGCCATGGCAGACCAATACGTCACCATCGGCAACCAGCAACTCATCACCGACAGCGCAGGCGTCGTTGCCAGAACGTTAATTCTCGATACGCCCTATTCCGTTAAATTGGAAGGTCCCTGGGTCAATGTCAATCGTCAGGATGGACCGGACGCGGAAATTTCCGGAACGCTAACGCCAGGGTTGGACGTTGCCCTGAAATGGGATGACAGCAATTCTCACCCGGCGGAGCGAGACGCCTTTTTTCACGTAAATATCGTGCACAATTTCATCACAACGCTGGACACAAATTTCACCGGCGTGAATTACAGCATGCCCTGCGCCATCAATATTAATGACAATTGCAACGCCTTTTGGGACGGTACCGGCGTCAATTTTTTTCTCGCGGGAAACGGTTGTCCCAACACCGGGCAAATGCCCTCGGTGGTGTATCACGAATACGGTCACGGGATTAATGATCACCATTACATCCAGGCCGGCGCGCCGTTCGGGATGATCAATGGCGCCACCCACGAAGGCATGGCAGACGTCACCGCGGCGATGATCGAAGACGTTCCCAATGTCGGCCGGGGATTTTTTGGCGTCGGCAGCACGCTTCGTCATTTGGATAATAGCAATCGTTTTCCGGAAGATATCGTTGGCGAAGTTCATCAGGACGGCTTGATCATCGGCGGTGCATTTTGGGATTTACGCGTGGCGACTTCATTGGAAACCGTTCAGCATTTGCATCACTTTGCCCGCTACGGTACGCCCGACGATCCAAATACCGGCGTTGCGTTCAGCGAATGGTTCGTGGAAGTGCTGGTCGCCGATGACGACGACGGCGATTTGAGCAACGGCACCCCAAACTTTGCCGCCATCAACGACGCCTTTGGCGCGCACGGCATCGGCACAAACCTCTTTTTGCAGCTATCTTTTTCACACACGCCCTTTGGCGACACCCAGGACACGGAAAACCCCTACCCAATCAGTTTCCAAATCGCCGGGGCCGGCTTGCCGGGCAGCGCCCCGGATTCTCTGTTTGTGCATTATTCCGCGGATAATTTTCAAACCGTCACCGATGTAGCCGCCGCGCAAATTTCCGCAAACGATTATCAGGCGGAAATTCCAGCACAGCCTACCGGCAGCGAAGTGAAGTATTTTATCACCGCCCGCGATCCGTTGAGCGACACGATTTTGCGTTTTCCGGCGAACGGCTCGTATGATTTTTTAGTGGGATTTAACCAGGTTTTTGTGGATCACATCGAAGATGAATCCGGCTGGACAATCGGCGCGGCGGATGATAACGCAACCACCGGTCTTTGGGAAAGGGCCGACCCGCAGGCCACCAACGTGGGCAGCCAGCCGGAAGATGACAACACGCCCAATGGTGTTTTTTGCTTCGTCACAGACGGTCGAAATAGTCAACAAGGCGCAGGCGCTTTTGACGTTGACGACGGCAAAACAACCCTGTTCTCGCCAATTTATAATCTGACCGGACTTCAAGATCCGGTGCTGCGCTATTTCAAATGGTACTCCAACAATCGCGGCGCAACCCCCGGCACGGATTTTTGGGTGGTTGATATTTCCAACGACGGCGGCCAAACCTGGGTGAATGTGGAAAACACCAATGTTTCCACGGACGGCTGGGAGAAATTCCAATTCGCAGTCGCGGATTTTATCACGCTGACCGACAGCGTGCAGCTGCGCTTTGTCGCCAGCGATTTTGCGCCCGGCTCCCTGGTCGAAGCGCTGATCGATGATGTGGAACTGTTGTCGCTAAACCTCGTCGGCATTGTGGATGAAACGCCCGACAACGTTTTGCCCAAGGCATTTGCGTTGAAACAGAACTACCCAAATCCATTCAATCCGACGACGACCATTGCATTTGACATTCCCACAAACGCGCTTGTGAACATCCGCATTTTCAACCTGTTGGGGCAGGAAGTGCGCGCGCTGCTCTCCGAAACAAAGGCAGCCGGAAGTTATTCATTAATTTGGGATGGCCGGGACGCAACCGGCGGCAGGGTCGCCTCGGGAATTTTTATTTACAAAATGGAAGCGACCGCGATTGGCGGCACGCAACAGCGGTTTATTCAATCGCGCAAATTGATGTTGTTGAGATAATTCCGTTTCGATGCAAGAAAACCCCGGTGGTTTTATAAACCAACGGGGTTTCTTTCGATGGTAATTCAAATTTTCTGACTTTTTGTCTCATTCACCACAAAGGAAGATATTTACCAACGCCGGCCGCCTCTCCCTCGGTTACCGGATTTGGGACGCGCTTCGTTGACGATGATATTTTTTCCTTTTAAATCCTTGCCGTTTAGCTCCTGAATCGCTGCCCGAGCTTCCGCTTTTGCTTCAATCTCAACAAACCCAAATCCTTTTGATACGCCGCTGAATTTATCCTTGATAATATTGACTGACTGCACATTTCCAAACGCCTCAAAGGCTTCGCGTAATTCGTCATCATTTACTTCCGGGGATAGATTACCGATATAAATGTTCATTTTGCCGTCCTATTTTTATGATTTTGATTTCAACAAAAAAAGGCGTCGCTGTGAGCGTCGCCTTTTCTGTGTTAAAATCGCGTATGGTTTACTCAGCTTTGTGAGCTGTATTGGGCATTTATGAAAAAGAGCAGCGTACACCGCGCTTTTTTGATCTGCCGGGAAATCACCTTGCTACAATACCACGACATCCTGTGCCTGGGGGCCTTTTGCGCCTTCTCCCATCGTGAATTCAACTTCTTGTCCCTCTTCCAGGGAACGATAGCCGCCGTTATCACGAATAGAACTATAATGCACAAAAAGGTCCTGACCTTCACCGTTTTAGATAAAACCAAAACCTTTACTTGCGTTAAACCACTTCACAACTCCATTTACTCGATCTGACATTACCAGTACCTCTTAAAATGATAAATAAAAAATAAAATTTAATTAACTTTTGGGTGATTTTAGTCTGGCGAGAGGTTAGTCCTGAACAGGCTGAAATTCCTAAAAAGCTATGCCAAGCTACGCGAATCATACGCCTGTGTCAAGGAATAAGAATAATCGCAGCAATTTCTACTCTAAAATTTCCAGGTGGAGGGTTGCGTCAAAGGAATCGCTATCGTGAATTTCGCCGTTTCCATCGACGATCAAAAAGGGGCGATCAGCCGAATGGATGGCGTTCAAATGGGCAAATCCCAACACAAACAAATATGTGGCCGTGGCGTCAGCTTCTTCGGCGGTGGGCGCCAGCACGGTGACGCTTTGGCATTCCTTCGAGGGAAAACCGTTGCGAGGGTCCAATATGTGATGATATCGCTTTCCATCGATAATGGCATAGCGCTCATAATCACCGCTGGTTGCCACGGCATAATCACTCAGCTCGAATTTTGCAATCAGGCGATCCAGCTGCCGCGGGTGTTTGACGCCGACCCGCCAATTCGACTGACCGTCTTTTTTACCGGAAGTATAAATATCTCCCCCCGCATTCAGAAAAAATTGATTGATATGGTTTTCTTTTAACACGAAAACGCCCCGGTCAATCGCATATCCCTTGGCAATGCCGCCCAGGTCGATTTTCATCCCTTTTTTTGATAAATAAACCGTTGTGTCTCGGTCATTTAAATCGATCCACCGGTAATTTACCATTGGCAAAAGCCGGGCAAGCGTGGAGTCCGCCGGAATGTTGATGTCTTTATCATCATTGAAACCCCACAGTTGGCTGATAGCGCCGATGGTCACGTCAAAAAGGCCGTCAAATTTTTGCGAATACGCCTTGGCCCGTTTCACCATCGCAAATGTTTCTTCGCTGACTTTCACGGGAACCGTACCGGCAGCCCGGTTAATTTTGGATATTTCACTGGCGGGTTTATGAAAACTGAGCAGGTTTTCGACTCTTTCCATTTCCTGGTAGGCTAAAAAAAGCGCTTTTTTGCAGGCGATGATATCCGGCCCCTGCACATCCGTTTCTACGGTGGTGCCCATCAAAAACTTGCTAACCTTGACATTGTAAAACTGATCAGCCTGGGCAAAACAGAGTTGGAAAAGGATAAACTGAAAAAAAATCACCCTAAAAAAATGTTGGTATTTCATCATCAAAAAGTGATCCCGTCAACGCCGGAGTTGTTTGCGCCTTCGATGACCGCGCTAAGGCGGTTGGGAATGCAAACCAGGCTTTGTCCGGGGCGATGAATTGCGCCTAAGTCCATGCAGGTCTTATGTTTACAGGATGCGGAGGTGATCCTGACAGCGCCGTCTTTGATGGAAAAATGCACGTGCCCCGAGTCGCCGGTTACGCGATGCGAAATCGTATTTTCAGCAATTGATAATTGATCGATCAAAATGTCGCCGCGGAAAATATGGACCCGATTGGCAACCCCGCCTTTGTCGTCAGAAAAGAAGCGC
>CAYVDX010000368.1:0-4763 GCA_964450485.1 uncultured Calditrichaceae bacterium | reverse complement strand
TAATTGGCCAGTATTTTTGTCCGCTTACTTATTTAAAGAATCCGCGACAATCCGCGGCTGAATAATTACGTTTTATTTATGAAAGAACCGCTTCCGTGCGGGTTGCTTTCCGGGCTAAGGTTAGCAACGCGCGGGCATTTTGATCGGCGTCCGGCGTGTCGGCGGGCAGCGAACGGACCAACATTTCATCGCGCTGCGACAGGCCGAAACGATAGGCTTTGTCGTAATAATTTGTCAACAGCAACGCCGCGCATTCCGATAAATTTCCCGCGTCCAGCGCATCGAGGGCAAGCCGGGTGTTTAACCCGCCGAGGCGTTTTTTTAGCCGCGCAATTGCCGCGGCCAGTTCGCGTGGATCAAATTCGCCGTAATCCTTCAACAGCCGTTGCACGCGCAGAGCAACCGGCATGTCCAGAAAAAAAACCGTGGTTTCGCGCATTTGCCGCCACATCGGCGGTGGAATCGAGCAAGCCCCGATCCGCCGGCTTTCATCTTCCAGCCAAACCGGGCGATTCGGATCGAGATTTCGCCAGGCCATTGCCAGTTGATTTTCAAATTGCTGCTGCCGGGGTTGCGGCAACTCGCCGATGGCTCCAAATGACGATCCCTTGTGATGCGCCAATCCCTCCAAATCGATGACTTGCTCGCCCATTGATTTCAAATGTTGTAAAATTTCCGTTTTTCCGCTGCCGGTCGCCCCGCTTAAAATGTAAATTTGCCGCGGCAGCTCGAACGCTTCAAGGGTAAACCGGCGAAAAGCTTTGTAGCCGTCTTTCAGCACGAACACATTCAAACCGGCTGTGTTCAGCAGCCAGGCAACGCTTTGGCTGCGCATCCCGCCCCGCCAGCAATGCAGCAACGCCGTGCCGTCCAATGCGCTCGCCCGCACTTTTTCGACCAGTCCCCGCATTTTGGGGCCGACGAATTCCAGCCCTTTTAAGATGGCCGGATCGCGTCCTTTTTGCTTGTACAACGCGCCGATGACGATGCGTTCATCATCGCTGAAAAGCGGCAGGTTGATGGCCCCGGGAATATGCCCGTTGCCATATTCCGCCGGCGTGCGCACATCAAATACCGGGAATTTTTCCGCTAATTGGATAAATTCCGCGATTTCAACCGCCGATTGGTCGTTTTTTTTATGCTTTTTCAAATAATTTCTTTCTAAAAATGCGTTTTACTTCGCCAAATCCAAAGATACAGGATTATTTCCCCAAACGCAAAATGGATTGGAAATTCGCGCGAACTAATTTGGGCAACATGGCGTTACATGCGTTATGTTGTGAGCGAAGCGGCGTCGTGTGATAAAGATCACAAATTTTCTGAAAAATTATTAATGAAATTCATTGCGTCAGGAAAAGAAATTGAGTATTCTTATAGCGGGAAAAAAAGCGATGGTAGATGAATGAAGATATTGGAGATACAACTACAAACCCACCGGTTGGATGAACTCCGGCGGTTTTATCGCGAAACGCTCGGTTTTTCCGTCATCCGTGCGAATAAGCGCTCGTTTATTCTTCAGGCCGGCGCTTCAAAAATTCGCTTTGAAAAAGCCGACGCCGATGACGAGCCGTTCTATCATTTTGCCTTTAATATTCCCGAAAACCAGTTGGGGGACGCCAAGCGCTGGCTTTCATCCCGGGTGAAACTGATTTCACGGGATGGGCGGGACGAATTCCGGTTCGCCGCCTGGAATGCCGATTCGGTATATTTTTACGATCCCGCCGGAAATATCGTCGAATTCATTGCCCGCCACAATCTCAAAAATGCTTCGGATGCGCCGTTCAGCGGCGACAGCATTCTTTGCATCAGCGAAATCGGTCATCCGGTGGACAATGTGCGGCTGTTTTCCGAGCACATTCGCCGGGAGTTGCAGCTCAAGCTTTGGGACGGCGATGAGCACAAATTTGCCGCCGTCGGCGATGAAGAGGGCTTATTCATCATCGTTGAAAAAGAACGCCCCTGGTTCCCGGTCAACAAACCCGCCGAAGATTATCCCCTCGCGGTTGATGTGGGGTAAATCCTTTTAATACGTTTCCTGCCGCATTCACGGAGCGCATGTATGCGTTTCCTAGGGCATTACCCCGGTATATGCGAACCGCTTTCCTATCGACGTCTCAGCACATCGCTATTTTATGATCCATGCTTTCGCATGATTTTTTGAAATGGGAATTAAAAAAGTCTTGCAAATGCTTCGATGTTTGACTCTGCGAAACAGGGTTGGTGTGTTTCGTAAAAGCCTATCGCGGAAATTGCGACATTGAAATCACATTATTTGATTGGATATTGCCAAATCTTTTACTACATTGGCAATATCCACTCTATATTTTTTCGCAGGCATTCGAAATGAAGCTGCTGATTGTCGATGATTCGGAGAATATTCAAACTGCCTGGAGAAAATTTTGCCAACTGATTGGTCAATGTAAAATTGTCAGCGAATCAAGCAACCTTGACAGGACAGTGAAAGCTGTGGACAAAATCAAACCGGATAGGATTATTTCAAATTTTCATTTGGAAAACGACACAGCCCTGGATTTGCGCCAACGGCTTGTGGAAAATAAACCGATGGTAACCGTAGCAGGCATTATCGAAAATCGATGATCAAAAATGCCCGCCAGGAAGCCGGAACAGGTTATTTTTTATACAAAACCAATGACTTCGACCGGCTGCGGGCGATATTGGAAGCGTATCCAAAACAGATTTCCCAATAAGAATAAATCGTTTTTTCATCCTTTTGGCATTCAGATAAATCGCTTTTTGATATCTCACAAGGAGGGTAAAACATGACACGAGCAACCCTAAGTGTTTTGATAATCATTCAGTTTATTGCATTTCAAAGTGTCTTTGCGGACAAATTGCCCAAGTTCGGCAAGGTTTCCCGGGAAGAATTACAAATGAGCACCTTGCCGGAGGACCCGGACGCCGACGCAGTGTATTTGTTTGAAGAAGGCGATTTGAAGCTGATGGAAGGCAGCAACAATTATTTCATTGAGCGGGAGCAGCGGGTTCGCATCAAAATTTTGACGGAAGAAGGCAAAAAATATGCAGATATAAAACTGCCCTTCTGGCATGAGGACAAATTGCGCAATATCAAAGCTCACACCATTTTACCCGACGGCAAAAAAATTAAGCTCAAAAAGAAAGATATTTTTGAAGAAAAAAACGGCAAATTCAAAACCATATCCTTTGCCATTCCCGGTGTGGAAGTTGGCGCTGTCATCGAATATAAATACAAATTGATCTCCAAATACATTCGTGATTTAGAACCGTGGTATTTCCAAAACCCTGAATATACCAAACTCAGCCGTTATTCCGTGACGGTGCGGCCATATTTTAAATATACGGCATTTTATCGCAACATGACGGAGATTGAACCCCAAAAGGAAGGTTACTTTCTGCCCGGCGAACGCAAACAACTCACAAAATTTACCTGGGAAATGCGCGATCTGCCGCCCATCCGCGAGGAGCCGTATATGCGCACAACAAATGATTATCGCGCCGCGGTTCATTTTCAATTGCTGGAATACTCCAGCCCGTATGCTCACCACAAATATGTCAAAGAATGGAGCGATTTGGCGAAAGCTCATCAAAAATATTATGATGAATTCATGAGCAAAGATAAAACGCTGAAAGCCATTGTCGCGGAGCAGGTCAGCGATTCGATGAGCGCGTTGGAAAAAATAAAAGCGCTGTATGCCTGGGTGCAAAATGAGGTCGACACGGATGGAAAGGGATTTACCGGCATTGATAATGAACCCAAAAAAGTCGCGAAAGAACGCAAGGGAAAAGCAACGGAGAAAAATCTGTTGCTGATTAACTTACTGCGCATTGCCGGAATGGAGGCATATCCGCTGTTGATCAGCACGCGCGGCAATGGGATTGTCATACGAAACCAGCCCCGCATCACCCAGTTTAATCACTTGTTAGCCGGCGCAATGGTGGGAAAACGGCTCTATATTATGGATACCCGCTACAAAAATTACCCCTTCGGCATGCTCCCCCGGGCAGACCTGGTTGACGTCGCTTTTTTGATCAACAAACCCGGTCAGTTTATTAAGCTCCAGCCTCCCAAAAAGCTCAATATGACCTATTGCAAAGCTGATCTGGCATTGGCTGAAGACGGCAGCCTGAGCGCGTCGGCGTATATGCGGCTGGAAGCATATCGCGCTGTTTTCGCCCGCAATGATATTCTGGACGACGGCCAGGAAGCGTATCTGAAATCAATGCTTGAGAAACATTTTGAAAAGGTTGAGCTGGATTCTTTTGAGATTACCAATGTTGATAACCCGGAGATGCCGCTGTATATCAAAGCGACATTCCATGTGCCGGAATATGCGCAAATCATCGGCAATATGATGTATGTCAACACGCCGGCGTTGAGCAAGTTAACGGAAAATCCATTTAAGCGTGAAAAGCGCTATTTTCCGGTCGAATTTGCTTATAACTCCGCTGCGACGGATGATATTTCATTAACGCTGCCCGACGGATTTTCCGTGATTGAGCTTCCGAATGGTAAAAAAGTAAATCGCAAGGATCAGAAAATCTCTTTCATTGATCATTGGTCGGCGGATGGAAACAAGGTTACCCTGCAACGCCAGTTTATGCGGCGGAAGCTTGTTTATAAGCCCCGCGATTACGCATTTCTGCGAGGATTTTATGATCAGATGGTCGGCGCGGACCAGGCGCAATTGGTGCTGGGACCGAAAGAAAACCAGGGCGTCTCCGATGAATAAAAGGAACTTCCGGATGAGCGGACGATTTTGGCG
>CAYVDX010000367.1:0-4769 GCA_964450485.1 uncultured Calditrichaceae bacterium | reverse complement strand
GACCAAAAAAATAGTGTGGAGGATATTGAGTGAAGTGCAAATCACGAATTTTGCGGAAGGAAATGTCGCAGCGGTGCTGGCAAGTTTCGATCCGAAAGTCGTTTGGGATGAATGCAGCGGCTTCCCATTCATTGAAGGCGACGGCATTTTTGTGGGGCCGCAAGCCGTGGTTGAAAAGGTTTTTTCCCAAATTCCCGTGCATTATGAGGGTTTCAATATCGACATCGATGATCTGTTCGGCTGTGGCGACAAAGTGGTCATGCAGGGACACTACAAAGGCGTTTGGAAAGTCACGGCAAAGTCGTTTAGCGCGAACGCAACGCATGTCTGGACGGTCAAAAGCGGAAAAATCACCCATTTTTTTCAGGCAGTGGATACCGCGGAAATCATCAATTCATAAGCCTTTTTAGCGCGATATCCGCGATTGCCATGCCGTTTAGTGATTTGAGGCTCACCGCTGAAGCTTACAATGCAAGCGGTGAGTTTTAAGATACCGGGAAATCTAATTCATGTTCATATTTGAAATGAAAAACAAACCGTCAAAAGGAGATTGTTATGAGCGTTATACTCATTACAGGTTGTAGTTCGGGATTTGGATTTTTGGCAGCGAAGCGCTTCGCGGAACGCGGCGACAGCGTGTTCGCCACAATGCGCAATCCCGGGGGTAAGAACAGCGGACCAGCAAAAGCGCTTAGTGCATTGGCAAATATCAAAGTGCTTGATCTCGACGTAACATCGGATGAATCGGTCGAAGCTGCCGCTGCCATGGTGCTTGCCAGGGCAGGTGCGCCGGACGTCATCATCAACAATGCGGGACAGATGTATGTTGGATTGGCGGAAGCATTCACCGCGGATGAATTGAGCCGTCAATTAGATGTGAACGTCGTTGGCATTCATCGCGTGAACCGTGCCTTCCTCCCGGCGATTCGGAAGCGCGCCAAAGGTCTGATTATCAATATCAGTTCGGTTGCCGGCCGCATGGCGGCGCCATTTTTTGCCGTTTACCACGCCAGCAAATGGGGCGTTGAAGGATACTCGCTGGCGTTACGCCGGGAACTGGGCTGTGTCGGCGTGGACGTCGTGGTTGTTGAACCGGGACCGTTTACGACCGAGCTTTTTCCGCAAAGTCCCCGACCGAAGGACGAAGACAATCGCGCGCAAAGCTACCCGGATGCGGCGCGGCAAACGTTCGACGCCATGGGTGCAGCCTTCGAGGGCATGTTTAACGATCCGCAAGTGCCCACCGACCCGGACGATGTGGTTGAGCAATTTGTGGCATTGACCGACATGACGCCCGGTACCCGTCCCTTTCGCACCGTCGTCGGCGTCGATGTGGGTGTGCAGGAACGCAATGCCTCCGACGCGCCGCATGAAGCGCCCTTCCTGCAAATGATGGGGCTGGAGGAATTCGTTAAGCTACGCACGGCATAGCGCCGGCTGTAAACTTTTCGCAGAGTGGGCTGAAAAAAATATGCAGGGTTGCTCAATTGAAGCAGCCTACCGGCGCAATTGTGGGGGTACGGCGTCCCAACCAGGTGGATGGGATCGTCGGCGCCATCCGCACACTTGAGGCAGGCATGCAAAAAGAAATCTTCGGGAAAATTCACCGGACGGCCACAAAGATAGTCGAAAGCGCAGGCGCGGTTGTGAAGGATAAAATTTACCAGCACGTTACGCCTGAATTCACTTTCGATGAAAGCAGTATGAAACTTGCGTGAAAGCGCTGACTTATTTGGCGTTGGATTTTATGGAAGACCATGGGAAACAGGAAAAACAGGTAAACTGATGCAAAAAATCTTCAAAAAAATACGCCAAAACTTGCCGCTGAAAACAATGTGGCAAAATACCTGCGCTACGCCATCGGGGAAATCCTGCTGCTGGTGATCGGGATTTTAGAATTAACCGGAAAAACAATAGAGAAACAAGATGAGAATTTCCAAACAGGTGCAAATCTTTTTCACAGGTAAGATTACAAATTTAGGTCTAATAGCTTTCGTGACATTGGCTATGGTCAACTGCAATCAATCTAAGAGTGAAACGACTCAATTCGATTTGCAAAAAGCAAAGACTGAAATAGCCTCGCGACTGAGAGCTTATGAAGATGCAATGGCCAAAGGAGACAAAATTGCGTTTGGGAATTTGTATGCCGAAGACGCAGAGATTTTTCATGACGGAAGGCCGTCCACAATTGGCAGGCAAAATATTGTTAAAATTTTTGAAGGCTGGGTCAGCGATAGCGTTCGTGGCGCTTTTACAACTACTGGTCTGTGGGGAAACGAAAATTTGCTTGTTGAACAGGGATCCGGGTATTTCGCCCATGCGACCGGCAAATGGAAATCAACCGGGAAATATTTATTGGTCTGGAAGAAAGTTAACGGAGAATGGCAGATTTTTCGGGATACATGGTTTTCAGACCCAAAGGATGAAGTAAATAAATAAGCAAAAAAATAAAGCGACTGAAAAATTTTAAGATGCTAAAATTCTTCAGAATAATACGGCGCCAACTTGCCGCTTCAAGCATGCGCGAAGTTCCTCGTAGCGAGATTTCCATTCCCGTGAAGCGGCGTCCAGCGCTTCCCAGGCAATCAGGTCATCCCATTCCGTGAAAGACTCCTCTTTAGCGGATTCAACGCGCTGTTTGAATGACTTGAAATCGCAGCCGTATTTTGCAGAGAATACACGCTCGCGGCTGGCGTAGTATTCGTATTTAGTTGTTGCATGAGAGAGTGACATCGCCAGGATCTCATTTTCCGCGAGCCACCGCGGCACATTCACTGTTCGCTTTGCGATCATGATGTATGTCCTCTTGCTTGTTATACTAAATTATTATGAATATATCGCGCGAAGTTTTTGTAAACAAGGCATACTTTGGTTTCTATCAGCGGAGGAGAGCCAATGCTAAAATTCTTTATTATTGAGGATATTGCTTTTCTAATTCGGTCAGGAATTTGGAGACCTTGACAATGCGCACATTTTGGAAGGATTTGAAAGGAAAATGTTTGATGTTTTTGGTTACCAGAAAATCAGCATTTCCCACCACGGCAGTTTCAAGGAATTTGTCATCGTCAGGGTCTTTACAGGCTTGTAATTGTCCGGGAATCGTTACGACCGCAGCGGAAGCGCGGACTTCGGCAAGCAACTGCGAAGCCTTATCAGAATCGATTATCTCCAGATTCATTAGAATGTATTCATATTCTCGTAATGTTTCTTCGGAAATAACAAGATCGAATTGGCCTTTCAACCACCGCAGGATCAGCTTAGCCGGTGCGCCGGTACCGTTGAGTAAACCGGATACAAACACATTGGTATCCACCACGGCTCTCATTCGGATGTTGTTTTTTTATTTTTGCGGTATTCACGGATTAACCGGTCAATATCTTTCTCAGCCACGCCGCCGGCGGACTGGGCTTGTTCCCGCACTTCATAAATCAATTTTGCCAACCGCTGATGCTGCGGTTGAATGGGTTGCAGGAACAACAGCAACAGGGCGTCGGATATCACCGCATTTTCATCGCCATTGTAGTGCGTTGAAGCAATGCGTTTTAAACGCGAAACAAGTTGATCATCGATGCGAACGACAAATTCAGACATCTAACATCTCCAAATCAGTTTCTAACATGATACAAAAACATAAACGTATTTGCAATTTCTATTTTCGGCAAAACGGGATAATCAAAACACGCTTTTCGCCGCGTTTCCCGGTGATCTCCGCGGTGAAAAAACAACCATCAACCAACTAAGGAGGATGCATACGGATGATTTTTAATTCACTGACGTTCATTGTCTTTTTCATGATCCTGATCGGTTTGCACTACACCATTCAGTCATGGAAGGCGCGTAAATATATTCTGCTCATCGGCAGTTACCTGTTTTACGCTGCCTGGAATCCGCCGTTCGTGATCCTGCTGTGGATTTCGACGCTGATTGACTGGTTCGCGGCCAAACGCCTGGAAACCGAGGAATCGAAAGGAAAGCGCATTTTTTATCTCCTTTTGAGCCTGACGGCAAACCTCGGGCTCCTGGGATTTTTCAAATACGGAGGATTTTTTCTGGAAAATTTCACTGCGGTGGTGGGATTTTACGGCGCGGAATTTCAGGCCGCCACGCCGGATATCATTTTGCCGGTAGGGATTTCCTTTTACACATTCCAGACCCTGTCCTACACGTTGGACGTTTATAAAAAACGAGCGCATCCGGCCAAATCGTTTCTCGATTTCGCGCTGTATGTCACTTTTTTTCCGCAACTGGTCGCCGGGCCGATTGTGCGGGCAACCCATTTTATCCCGCAATGCGAAGCGCCCAAACGGGCCACTGCGCAAATGTTCGCCTGGGGCTTGTTTCTGACGTCCCTGGGGCTTTTTCAAAAAGTGGTGTTGGCCGACGCCATGCTTGCGCCCACCGCCGAAGCGGTTTTCGGCTTTGCCAAAGGCCCGCTCAATGCACTCGACGCCTGGCTTGGCGTGCTGGCATTTTCCGGGCAAATCTTTTTCGATTTTTCCGGCTATTCAACCACGGCCATCGGCGTGGCGCTCTGTTTTGGCTTCTCGCTGCCGGATAATTTTCGCGTCCCCTACGCCGCCATCGGCTTTTCGGATTTTTGGCGACGCTGGCACATTTCCCTGTCAACGTGGCTTCGGGATTATCTTTATTTTTCATTGGGCGGTAATCGCCGCGGAGATCTCCGCACCGTGGCCAACCTGATGATGGTGATGCTCATCGGCGGCTTGTGGCACGGCGCTTCATGGACGTTTGTGGTGTGGGGCGGGCTG
>CAYVDX010000366.1:0-4776 GCA_964450485.1 uncultured Calditrichaceae bacterium | reverse complement strand
AAAGAGCGGCTCTACAATCGCTGGGTGATGCGCCGGGAAATCAAAATGCTGGAACAAATTTTCACGCAACAGTCCGCTCATTCAGCTCAAAAATCGGCGCCGTTATGAACCGGATTATCAAATCATCCACGTTTGGTTTTTTCAAGATGCTCGGCGCATACCGCCGCCTGCGCAACCGTCATCGCGATAAAGCCGTGGTGCTGACCTATCACGGCATTCTCCCGGAAATCCCTCATGACGGATCGGATTACGGCTACCGGAATTTTGTCACGACCCGCCAGTTTGAATCGCACATCCGGCTTCTTTTAAAATATTACCGCCCGCTCAAAGCGGAAGATTTTTACGCGCCGGACAATGATATTTCTCGCGGTTTTTTGATCACATTTGACGACGGCTTTCGCAATAATTATCGCTACGCCGCGCCGATTTTGCAAAGATACGGCATCCAGGGCTGCTTTTTTATCACGACCAGTTTGGTGAATACCCGCAATTTTATCTGGACGGAAGAGATCACGAACCTGATTTTAAAAACGCGAAAACCATCGGTTGTCATTCCGGTCGTGTCGTCGAATCCCCTTCCCCTGAATACCGTTGCGCAAAGGGAAACCGCCTCGTTCGCGATACGCACCAAGCTAAAAAACATTCCCCTGAAAACACGCCAGACGGCAATGGCGGAACTCCGCGAACAGCTTTCCGACGTTCCCGCTGGATTGCAGCCGGACGAGGAAGACCGCTATCTGTTTATGACCTGGGATGAAGTTCGTGGAATGGTCGAAGCGGGGCAGCTCATCGGATCGCACACGCACACTCACCCCATGCTGACCACGCTAACCGAGGCGGAGAGCCTGGCGGAACTGCAAAAATCAAAAGCATTATTGGAAGAGCATACCGGCGTTCCCTGCCTGACAATGAGCTATCCAAATGGTGAATCGGAGAATTTCAACGAGATACATATTCAGCAATTGCGTGAGTTGGGCTATCGTTGCGCTTTCAGCCAAATCCCCTTGTTCAACGTGAAGAATGAGGATATTTTCAAGCTGCACCGCGTCAACATTCCCCAAAAAATGCCGCTTTCAATGGTCGAAGCCGCGCTTTGCGGATTTGTGAAATAACCGTGGAAAATCAATTGTCATATTTGAATAACGCCTTCACATTCCTGCCGTTTTTTTACTTCAGCCGCCTTTCCCCGGATGCGCCGGTGTTGGTCGTGACGGATCACAGCCAGCGGTTGCGGATCGATTTTTCGCCCCTCCCCTGCCCCGTCTTTTTTGCGCTCCCCAAAAGTTCCTGCCCGGAAGACAGCGCCATTCGCGCGGAACAATTGCTGGAATGGGACGATGCCTTGCTCAATTCCGGCAGGCAATTCGGGGCAATTATCGTCGATTTGGAACAGGAAAATTCAGAAGCAGCCGTTTCAAAACTGCGCCCGCTGCTGTTGCCGGGCGGGCGGCTGATCCGCCTCGATTGGCGCGCTTCCCGCAGCCATGCCTTGCGAAATCTCGGCCGCCATTTCCGCCGACCCGCTCAACCGGAAAATGCGCCGCGCAACAGCGAAACAGACCTGCGCGCCAACGGTTTGCAGCCGGTTTGGCATTTTTTGCCGGCGCCGGATTTGCAAAAACCGCGCTTTTTGGTTCAGCCGGGCATTCAACAATCACTGCCGGTTGAAACTGCCTCGCCCGTCAAAAAATGGCTGTTGCAAAACGGCGCGTTTTACCTGCAAGCGCGGCAAAAAGTGACGGTTACGCAGGCAGCGGATGCAGCAGAAAAGGTTGTCAGCCCGGTTGAAATCGGCATCGCAGAAATTACCGGATTGCAGCGTTTATCGCAAATCCGGCAGACGATTCGGAAAATTTACATCTCCACAACCAACGTGCTGATGATTCAATTTCAGCACCGACGGAAGGATTATTTTCTGCGATTTCCATTCACAAAACGCTCCATGCAGCGCGTGCAAAACCAGGCCGCGTTGTGCGGTTTTTTGGCGGAAAACAACGTCGCTTTCACGCCGAAACCGCTGAAAATCTCCGGTTTGCCGCTCCCGGTTTACGGCGAAAGCGGCCAGCCCGGCCGCGATGTTGAAAAGCATTTTGCCAACGCGCCGCTTTCCGAAGCGCGGGCGATTTTCGATGCGGCGCTGCAAAAAATGGCCGAAATCCACAACCGTTTTGGGGAAATCCGCACGTTTGACCCCGCGGTTTTTGAGCAGCACATTCAGCCGCGCCTGACGACGGTTCTGCAGCGCTGTCCCGCCGCCAAAAATGCGGTCGAAGCGGTTGGCGCATTTTTTCGCCAACGCTTTGAGGGCAAGCGCGTTTTGCTGTCCGTTTGCCACGGCGATTTCAAAATCGGCAACTGTTTGTTTGATAAAAACAATGCCATCGCCAGCATTATCGATTGGGACATGGGCGAAAAAAACGGCCTGACGCTGGTGGACGCAACCAGCCTGTTTGCCAAGAGCTTGCGGATTCGCCATGGCTATTCATTGGCGGATTTGCTCCGCCGCGCACAACAACTGCCGGATGATTTTTTGTCCGGTTTTCAACGATATTTTGCCGACGCCGGCGCAAGCGCGGTCTCGCCGGAAACGGCAATCGTGTTTTACTGGCTGGACCGCGTTTACAAGCAGATCGCGTTCGACGCGCACCTGAAAGAAAGCTGGATTCAAAAAAACGTCATTGACGTCATCCCGGTTTTGGGAAAACGCTGGAGGTTGTAGAAACCTCCAGCGTTTTTTGTCTGAAACACTGTAGGCTCAAACTTAAACGCTGGAGGTTTTGGAAACCGCCAGCGTTTGCGGCTGGTGTGAATTTCTGATACTCACAACTCATTTTTCAGCGACTTGAAACGCTGGCGGTTTTAGAAACCTCCAGCGTTTTTTCTACTTGAAACGCTGGCGGTTTCCAACGCCTCCAGCGCTTTTTCTTTTTAGCTGTTCATCATTTTGTCATCCATTTTTTTGTCTGATTTTTAAAGCAAAATATACCCCACGACTTGAAACGCTGGCGGTTTCCAACGCCTCCAGCGCTTTTTCTTTTTAGCTGTTCATCATTTTGTCATCCATTTTTTTGTCTGATTTTTAAAGCAAAATATACCCCACGACTTGAAACGCTGGCGGTTTTAAAAACCTCCAGCGTTTTTTTTTGCCGCGATTCCTTTACAATAAAACTTGCTTATCAGAAAATAAAACCCCATTTTTGTATCGCAGATTTGTAAATCCAACAAACCATTTTTACCGGAAGGATCATCGGATGCAAGAACACGTTTACAAAAAAATCGAATTGGTCGGTTCATCCAAAACCAGCATCGAGGACGCCGTTCAAAATGCGTTGAACCGCGCGGGAGATACCGTCCGCAACATGCGCTGGTTTGAAGTCGTGGAAACCCGCGGCTATATTGAAGACGGCAATGTGGCATATTGGCAAGTCACTGTTAAAATTGGCTTTACACTTGAAAAAACAGACGCCTGATTTATGATTCCAGCGACTCCGCCAGCGCGACCGGCAACTTTAAAATATTCGAAAAAATGGGAACGCGCCCTGAAAACGCTTTATCGCCAAAAGGACGTTTTGTGGCTGATTATCTGGCTTGCCGGACTGGGAACGCTCGCTTTGTGGGATGTTTTTTTTCTCAATAAACCGGCGTTTCAAAAGCTGCAACAGGGCATTATCAACACCTTTTTGGCGGCGCTATTGGTTATTTTTTTGACGCTTTTCCTGGGCTGGGCCGCCGGCGTGGGACACTATTTTTTAGGACAATTGCGCCATCGCCCGCCCTATCTTGCCGCGACATTTTTGCTGAATCTCATCCGCTCCATCCCGCAAATCGTCGGCATTTTGATTGGTTATGCGCTCATCACCCTGGGCATTCAAAACGGCGCGCTCTCCAACCCGGCGGTGATCATCTTTTTAACCGCATTCACGATCAGCCTGTTTGTATTTCCGGAAATTGTCGATCTCATTCGCGAACGCATCGCTTATTTCAGACAACGCGATTTTTATAACGCCATGCGGGTCTGCGGCATTTCCGAACAGCGCATCATCAATCGGGAAATTCTCCTGAAAAACAGCCTGCCGCACATTTTCAATAAGCTGATTTCCATTTTCGGCGTCACCGTCTTCCTGCTGTGCAGCATCGATTTTATCGTTTCCGTGGGACTTTCCGGCGAAATCAGCGCGGTGAATTTGCCCGCGACCCTGGGCAGCCTGCTGGCAAATATTGACAGCAAACAGGACATCCTGGCAATTGGGCACACCCTGACCCATCCGGGCTATTTCCCAAATCTTTTTTTTGAACATTTGCAAGGCGTCAGCGTGGCGTTTGTGATCGTTTTTTCGCTGCTTTGCATTTATAAAATCGCCAACGGTTTTGCCCAACGGCACGAATTGTAAATTAAACGGCTAAACCTCCAGCGTTTCCAAAACGCTGGAGGTTTTAAAACCATGCAATACGATTACAAAATCCACATTTCCAAAAACCAGCGCCCCATCGTCGCCATCGATCAATTTACGATTGCGCCCAAAAAAATCACCTTTTTATTCGGCGAATCGGGCGTCGGCAAATCGCTGATTTCCAAGGCGATTTACGGCCTGATTGACCCGGATTTGCTGGATGTTTCAATAAATGATGAAACTTATCGAAAATATTTAGCGCAAAAACCCACCCACTCGCTGCAAAAAAACGGTTTTTTTGTGTTTCAGGAACCCTCCAGTCATTTGAACCCGCTGGCGCGATTAAAAACGCAGTTGAACGAAGGCAGCATCGCCACAGTTGATT
>CAYVDX010000365.1:3995-4779 GCA_964450485.1 uncultured Calditrichaceae bacterium | reverse complement strand
CCACAAGTTTATTATTCCCAACAGCGAAACACTGCACATCAAAAATTTTCTACTGCTGAAAAACATCCATTACCGCATCGATTATCGCGCCGGGCGGGTGACGCTGATTCAAGCATTGCCAGAAACAGACAGCCTGCGCATTATTTATCGCAAATATCCATTCCCGCTGATTGACGATTATTTTCACCGGGAGTTGCAAGCCATCGCCCCGGGCGATTCCGCCGACGCGGACAGCGGAGAGATTGTCGCCAAAACCGTGCGTCCAAAATTTTTGGAAGACATTGAAAGCTACCAGTCAAATTTACAAAAGAGCGGCAGCATTGTGCGCGGCATTCAGGTGGGCAGCAACCAGGATTTGACCCTGAATTCCGGGCTGAATTTGCAGCTTTCCGGGCAAATTGCCCCGGATGTGGAAATCCTCGCCGCGCTGACCGACGAGCGCACGCCCATCCAACCGGAAGGAAATACCCAGACGCTGCGCGAGGTTGACAAGGTTTTCGTCAAGCTGAAAAGTCCGCATTTGGGCGGCACGCTAGGCGATTTTAATTTGCAATTTCGCGAGTCCCGCTTCGGCAATTTGCAGCGCAAGCTCCAGGGCGTTTCGGCGGAAAACCTCGCTAAAAATTTTCGTCAGCAGGTCATTTACGGCACCTCGCGCGGGCTTTTTCATTCCAACCGGTTTTTGGGGCAGGAGGGCAACCAGGGGCCGTATTTGCTGACCGGGCAAAACGGCGAGCGGGAAATTATCGCGCTTTCCGGCACGGAAAAAGTGTATGTGGACGGC
>CAYVDX010000365.1:0-3985 GCA_964450485.1 uncultured Calditrichaceae bacterium | reverse complement strand
AGGTGCGCGGGGAAAACAACGATTACGTAATCGACTACGGGTTGGCGCAGATCACCTTCACCAACAAAAAGCTGATCACATCGGAAAATCGCATCGAAGTGGACTTTGAATACACCAGCGCTTTCCAGCGATTCGGTAAAACATTTTTGGGCGCATCTTCCACCGGGCGAAAAATCGGCAAGCGGGTGAGCTATGATGTGCGGCTGTTCCGCGAGTGGGACGACACCAACAACCTGTTGGAAGACGATGCGCCGCTCACGCCGGCCGAAGAAGCGGCTTTGGCCGCGGCCGGCGATGATCCATTTTCCGCGTTTGTCAGCGGCGCGGATTCGCTCGGTCCCGGGCGCGGCAGCTACCTCAAGGCGGATACGTCGATCAACGGCGAAGCAGTTGTTTTTTTTAAATTTGTCGGGCAAGGCAACGGCGATTTCCGGGTGCGTTTTACCGGCGTAGGCGCCGGCAACGGCGATTATGTGCGCATCAGCTTGCAGAATTTTCGCTTTGTGGGAGCGGGACGCGGCGATCATTTGCCGCTTCGCCTGGTGCCGCTGGCAACCGACAAACGCTTCGCCGATATGGGCGTGGACGTCAAATTATCTAAAAACTGGTCGCTCAACAGCGAATTCGCAATCAGTTCCTTTGATCAAAATGTGTTTTCCGATGCAGATGACAACGATAACCGCGGCGGCGCATTCCAGGTCGCTTCCGCCCTGCGAGACAGCACTTTTCGCCTGTTCGGAAAAAACATCGGCGGGGTGGATTTCAATGTGCGCTGGCTGCGACAGGATTCCGCGTTTGCCCCGCTGGATCGCCCCTTGCAACCGGAATACGCCTACAAATGGAATTTTGACCAGGCGCGGCTTTCCAACGAAGAAACCAGCGTCGAAGCCAATGGCAGCTATTCGCCGCTGCGCTGGCTGCGATTGAGCGGGAATTTCGGCAGCATCGACAAAGGCGTGGGCATTTCCTCCACCCGGCAAATGGGACAGGCGCAACTGTTCCGGCACAAATGGCTCCCCGACCTGACCCTGCGCGCGGAAAAGGTGCAAAGCGACGCCCGTTTCAGCAACAGCGATTGGCTGCGCCAGAATGTTTCCGTGCTCAAACGCATCCGTAAATTTACCCCGCGGTATCGATTTCAGCGGGAAGATCGCCGGGTGGATCATCTGTCCGGCGGCCGGCTCACCGGCTTTATTTTTGAGGATCACCAAAGCGATGTGAACATTCGCAATTTATTCGGGATTGACTGGCTGTTTCATCATCAATATCGCACCGATTTTCTCTACGATCCCCGCCGCCGCGGCGAAACGCGCAAAAACGCGGTGACGCAGACTTATCAATTCCAGGGGGAGATTGCGGCCCAAAAAAATCTGCGCGGGCGATTCGGTTTCACCTTTCGCGAGAAAAATTTTACAAAATTTTTTGAGCAATTGCCGGCGGACAGCCAGGCGATTTATCAAACCGACGCGCAATTTCAGGACACCACGTTTCAGGATCGCCAGAGTCATTTAGCGAATATCGAGCTGCAATATCGCAACAAAACCGGCGCGCTGACGTCCCGCTGGGATTACCAGGTCGCCAGTGAATTGCAGGCCATCCGGGAAATTCGCTATTTGCGGGTGGAGGACAATCGCGGCAACTTCCGCTTCGATTCCACGCTCAGCGAATACGTGCCGGATCCCCAGGGCGAATTCATCCGCTTTTTCTTCCAAACCGGCGATTTTCGCAGCGTGATCCGCCTGGAAAGCGCCTGGCAGGTGCAGTATCGCCCCCGTCCGTCGCGCAAATCACTGGGATTCTGGCGCGATTTGCTGAACAAGACGTCGCTGCTGTCTTACATCAAAATTGAAGAACAGAGCCGCAATGACAATATCTGGGACATTTACCTGTTGCGGCTGAGTAAGTTTCACAATTTCGAGACATCGCTGCGCGGCGCGTACGTGCTGAATCACGATATTTTTTACAACGAACGCAACCCGCTTTGGGGCGTGCGCCTGCGCAGCCGCTATCGCGATAATCTTTCCAACCAGTTTTTGCAGGCGGATAACAACGAAAGCCGCATCGTTTGGGAGCGCTCCATCGAGGCCCGGCGGCGATTTTTCGACCGCCGGTTGAATGTGAGCATGACTTTTCAGCACGGGTTTAACAAACGCCGGGTGACGGCGTCGCCCTCGCGGAATCTGAACATTTTAGCGCAGTCGTTTACGGCCGGGCTGAATTATCGCCCCACGGTTCGATGGCAATTTCAGTTGGACGTTGAACGCGGCGTCGATAATGATCGCAAGTCGGTGAACCCGCTGAAGGTGAATTTGTGGAACATCAAACCGCAAATTGCTTTTTCGCTGCGGGGCAAGGCGCGCGCAACCGCGAATTTGAGCTATCTCAGCGTCAGCGAAGCGGAAAATCCCGGCAATCGTCCCATCCCTTTTGAGATGGGCAACGGCAAAAAAGTGGGCAATTCCTATCTGTGGAATTTGCGGTTCGAGTATTTTATCAGCCAAAACGTGACCATCAACGCCAATTACAACGGTCGCAAAGACGCCGGGGCGCTGCGCACGATTCATCTTGGCAAGGCGGAGGTACGGGCGTTTTTTTGAAAGATGGCGTAGATGCGGTGATCGAACTTGAGGCGTCAGGTGTAAATCAGGGGTATAATAATGTTAAGTTCCGGTCTTTTTCTTTGTTTCCAGAGATTTAACATCCAATAAATCTTGCGGTCTGCCGGCAATCTTTTTGGAACGAATCAAATCGTCAAGGTTGAGGATGTAAATGGTCTGATCCTCATAAGTACTGGTAATGCGGTTTTTCCAGGCGTCAGAAAAGCGCGGACTTTTTATATCCATGATGATATCGAATCGATTGGGTTCTATGCCTACCTGGTATATCATATCGGGATTGCACAAATCCCCGATCGTCAAATCTGTCATCGGCGCGCCGAATTTTTCCAATGCCTTCCATACTTTGGCGGCGTTTTCCCGCGTGGGTTCCACCCAAACGTTCAAATCTTTCGTAAAGCGCGGCTCGGTATGAAATATAACAGCATAAGCGCCAACGACCAGATATTTAGCGTCCGCGTCGTTTAAGCACTGAAACAGATCTCTGAAGTCTTGGTTGCTCTCCATTATTTCCCCGGATACGGTTGACTTCCCTGACCATTTGCCATGCAGCGGCAAAGCGTCCCACAGCATCAATTTTTTGCCAGAATTCGAAATCAAAAGAGCGATCTTGTTGGTCGCGCCGTACCAGGCGGGACATAACAACGCGTCGTTTGGGTTTGCCTGTTTTTTTTTGATGCTCAATTCGTTTCATAAATAAAATTAATGAATTCAGCGGTCATCAGCAAGCGCTTTATTTTCATGGTTTTGGGCTGAATAGTTACAACATCACAATTGAAAGCCATAGACAACTTCCCGGTTCTCCACATAACGCCGGGAAACAATATGGCCGCGTTTAACGCCCAATGAATTGCTCAATGTTTTCATCCTGGTAAAATCCGCCGGGGAAGGCAATAATTTAACTTCATAAGCAACTTCTCTGTTAAAGATGTTACAAGTGTACTATCACCTGACATATTGGAATTTTTAATATTTTTTCGTAAGATTCTATTTTTAATCACCTTACAAATATTCATCAATTTAAAAGCAGGTGGTTACATGGCAAAAAAAGGAAGAAGAAGACCTCCAAAGCAGCAACGCTTAACCGTCGTCGGGCTGCTGATCTAAGGAGGGCGCGGCGGAAACAATACCGCCGTAGAACCAATTACGCCCGGCACAAGACACTTCGAGAGGAGTTCCATCACCGCTGCAAAGCAGTGAAACAGTATCTTTACCTGAAATCCCAGCCGGATATTTCCGAACGAGCGGCAGCCAAAGATGTTTCCGGACGATTCGGAATATCGCTCTCCACGCTCGAAAAATATTGTCAAACGGATTAGCAAGGAAGTCATTTCCCTGATATTACTCGTTCGGGCAGTCTATGGTTGGGG
>CAYVDX010000364.1:0-4783 GCA_964450485.1 uncultured Calditrichaceae bacterium | reverse complement strand
GTTATAATTGCCCGGCGAAGAGTCAAAAACCTTTCCGAAAGCCGTGCGCGTGGTAGTGCCGGTGCTGTCTGTTGCCGCAAAGCTCAAATTGCTGAGTTCATAGGCTGTTCCGCCATCCCCGGTAATGATTAACGATCCATCATTCGAGCTGATTTGGACGCCTGTACTGTTGGTGATGCCAAGGTCTGTTTCAACTTCCAGGGCAAAGTCCGCATACGTCGTTGTTGAGGTAACGGTCAGGGTTCCCGAGGTAATGCTTGCCCCCCCCACTTGACCGTCAAGGGTGATAATATCTCCGGCCACGATGCCCAGGGAAACGCCTTTTTCGTTTCGCAAATTGTCCAGGGTATCATCCTCGCGGGCCACGTGCGAGAATTCTTCGGATGATAACGGACCACTGCCAAACACATCGCCATTTAATCCTGCAAGCGCTTCATTGAAAATCGAGTCATTGCTGGTAACGGTCAGGGTGTTGGTGGCGCCGGTTAGATCGGTCAGCACTACCTGGCCGCTGCTATTGAGCGCAGCCGAAAAAGAGGCGCTGAAATCAGTATTGATCTCCGCGATCAGATCATCCAGGGAATTAAATGTGCCGTTGCCAACCGAGGTATCCGTATCCACATACGTGTAGGTTTTGGATGTTCCGGCCTCGTCGGTAATTTCCACGGTTGTTACCCCGGCCCGGATCCCGGTAATTCTGTTTGCGACACTACCGGAGACGTACAATCCGTTGATATCAGAGTCATCACCCGCTTCCTCCACGCCATAGAGCGGCGCTGCGTTCAGAATGGTTCCGACCGGCTCCAAAGCGGCATTCAGGTTGCCGATCAAATCAATATCGGTTGTCGCGTGCGCGGTGATTTTTTGGTTTGCCGGTAAAACGATGTCTGTAATTGGCGTACCAGCTTCAATTTCACCTTTTTCATTTGCCATGAATCCTTGCACGTTTAACCCGTTCGCGGGCATGGTTAATGCGCCATCCGCATTGAATTGAAAAACGCCGGCGCGGGAATAAAACCGGCTGTTTCCATCACCGAGGACAAAAAAACCGTCTCCCTGGATGGCCAGGTCCGTGCCCTGCCCGGTCGTTTCCAGGCTGCCCGGCGAAAACAGGGTGTCAATCGTGCCCACAGTCATGCCCAGACCAACCTGAAGCGGGTTCGTCCCCCCCTGGCCGTTAACCGGCTGGCTGGCGCCGCGAATGGTCTGCGCAAACATTTCGCTAAACGTGACCCGCCCGGTTTTGAACCCGACAGTGTTAACATTGGCGACATTGTTCCCAATGACATCCATAAATAACTGATGATTCCGCAAACCGGCCACGCCGGATTGCAGTGAACGCATCAAACCCATAATAAATCCTCCTTGTAAAAATTTAGTACTTCATCCGTGAAATTCCGCCTGCTTCAATCGGTCCGCGAGGCAGCAGGGTTTCCTTCCAAAAGCCAAGAGGAATTAGAAAGGGCCAACCCTGGCGTTAATTAAAATAATACTTTAAAATTCAACACTTCAGTTCTCAAAATCATATCGCTTATTCAGTACCGGACATTTTTTTTTAATGATCGGTAAAATGTCACTCCCACGGCGTTTCTTTGTCCTATGGCGGCGATATGGCGATAAATATATCACCGCCACGCGGTTTATTCGAAAATTTCGATACCCAAAACCCCGTCAGGGGTGCAATATTTATCGCAAATCACCGCCAATCCGACCGAATCAACCCGTTAGGGGTGATATATTAAAATGTGTCCGGTACTGCAATCGCTTAAACTCTTTCATTGTTTATCAAAACGGCTGAATCGATATTTGTAAAAACATTTTGATCCAGTCCGGCTTTGTCCATGGCCGTGATTACGGTTCGATTATCCGCATTGACGATGAAAGCAAAGTCCTTCATCAATACCAGGGCATTGTGCCCGCCTTTTCCCCTTGCCTGATCCACCGCATTCGACAGGCGGGTTATTTCTTCAACATCCAGTTTGATATTCCGGCTTTCCATCCGGGTTTGGGCGTGGGCTGAAAACCGGATGTCCCGGTTTTCTCCTAATTTAGACTCCAGCAATTCCCGAAATGGCGAATTTTCCGGCGGGGCCAGCGGTTTTTCCGCTGCCAGTCCGCCGGCCCCGCCAATCGGTATAAAAGGCGGTTTCAGACCATCGATTGCGTAACTCATCTTCTTTTCCGACTTTTTTTTTCTATTCAGTCGCTAAACAAAATTATTTTATATTTAAAACCAGACAAAATCATCAATGACAAAATCATTAAAAACAAAAAGATATATTAATTATTCTGTCGTTAATTATTTTGTCTATAATTGGCCAGTATTTTTGTCCACTTACTTCTCACATTTAAACCTGTTTCTTACAAGCTTGTGTTATCATTCTGCGGCACAATGCCCCCGCCGAAGTTGCCGCCGCTATTTCCCGAACCGCTTTCAGGTAAACCGATTTCCAGCACGTTCGCCATTCTCACTTCCGTATTGCCCATCACCAATGTTGGCCCGTTGCTGCCGTAGCGCAGCCCGGTGATAAGACCGGTCATATAGGTCAGAACATTCATTTCGTTGCCTTCGAGATCCTTTGCCGTTACCCGGAATTCATAGTTCGCGGCGTCCAGGGTATTGCCATTGTCATCTTTTCCATCCCAGGTATAACTTTGCTCGCCCGCGGAGGCGCTATCTAATTCAACCGTGCGAACCACTTTACCGCTTTTGTCTAAAATTTCGACATTTACCGACGTGGCGTCGCTCGACAAATCATAGGTTAATTTGGCAGGGGCGCTCCCATCAAAATAGATTTCACTCCCGTATGCCTTTACCTGTTTGCCAATCACATTTGCCGCAAGCGTGTTGTTGATCGAGGTCGTCAGCAACAGGTTTGTTTGTAACGACTGCCCCATTAAGTCATTCAGATTCGTTAGCTGCTCGAGGGAACTAAACTGCGCTAATTGCACGCTAAAATCATCCGGTTTCATTGGCTCGAGCGGGTTTTGGTTGCTCAATTGCGTTACCAGTAATTGCAGGAAATCATCCTTGCCAAGAATCTGCTCACTGGTGGCCGCGGACAAAGGCGAACCGGCATTATTCGTGTTATTTAAACCTAAAATTTCAGAAATTTCCATCACACTTTCTCCTGATTATTCCCCGAAAAAGCCGGGCATAAAAAAAAACAATTTAATCAAATATTAACAGGTACTTATAAACATTTTCAAACAAATTTTCCTGCTGTAATTAAAGCGCTATCGCACCACTGCCGCTCAAACCGTCACGTCGATGTGATCCGCTTGCATCACCTGGTTTTGTACCGGCATGGCGAGTGTTTCAACATCTCCGTCCTCGACATACTTACCGGAATTTGCTTGACGCCGGGGGGAATGTTCCCTGGTAAACTGCTGTTGATTGCCTGCCAAATTTTCGTTGTGACGAATCGTGAAATCATGAACCTGCACACCCATGTCGCCAAGCTTGGAGAGCAATTGCGAATGATTTTGGTGCAACAATGTAGATGTTTCCGCGACGCCGGTTTCGATTTTACCGACAAGTTTGTTCTTTTTCATGCGCAACCGCAGGCGAATGACGCCCATTTCCTTTGGTTCCAGTTGAATAAACAGTTGTTGCGGCATTGCACCGGGCTGGCGAAAAATGTCATACGCCTGCTCCTGAACCATCGATGCTAATTGCGTTGTAAATTGCGTGGCCGTTTGAAACGTAATCGTCGGCGTTTTTGCGCCGTTTTGCACCAACGAGTGGATTGAAGAACCGGTGATATTTTCTCCCGGCAGGGCCTCCGTTTGCGCGCCGGTGAACAGGCTGGCATGATTTTGCAAACCCGAATCCTGAACAGCCGTATCGATCGGTACATTTTTCGCGGCGTGAAGGGGCGGCGCGACACGGGCGTCTCCGCCGTGGTCAATCACGGGCGTTTTCAGCGCTTCGACTTGCGTTGTTTCGCCGGAGATTTCCGCGTGCGAACGAAGGCTGTGGCGCGTTTCGCGCACCGGGCGCGGACGAAAACCGGGTCGCGCCGGCGCGGCTTCAGCAACAGCGGACGTGAGCAGCATATTCGGTATTTCCGATTGGAAATGATTCGAGAAAATCTCCACATTTTCACCAACCTGGCGCGTTGCCAAATTGCTATTGTGATCATATTTTTTGATCTCAAAAACCGGCACATCCAGAACAGTTACCGGCTCAGTTACCTTTTCCGCAAGCGGCGGGACCAACCCGGAAGACGCCCGCGGCTGATGCTCATGTGTCGTTACCGGTACGCTTTGCGTTCCCGCGAATTGGGAAAAATTGACACGCGTGTTTCCCGGATGCGCCTGGGAAACCGCTGATCGGGATTGGGTTAATTTCTCCGGCGTTATTTTTTCTACATCCCGCGCCAAAATATCGCTTTGATCGACCGGTTCCACCTCGGTAAAAGCGGTTTCCGGCAATAAAATATTTTCTGCAAATTCATTGGAAACCGGAAATTTATTTTCAGTCATCAACACCGGTTCTTGCATGTGAGAACCGGTCGTTGCGACCCGCGGGATCGAATTTTTTACAGGGATGGACGTCTGTCTGTCCGGGAAAAAGGGCCCTTTAAAGACGCTTTTTTCGTTTTTATTTTGCGAAATTATATTTTCAAGCGACGAAGCAATCTCCGTTTCGCGTAGAATATTTCCCGGCTGCTTCGGCGGCTTTTGCGGCATATTTTCCGATGAACCCTCAATACGATTTTTATTCAATACTGAAACCGGCGCTGACTTTGGCAAATCACTCGAAATGACAGCGGCTGTT
>CAYVDX010000363.1:0-4785 GCA_964450485.1 uncultured Calditrichaceae bacterium | reverse complement strand
AATTTTCCCAAAATCGGATAATTTTGTATATGCACGTTTTTTTTTGAACGCACGACCGTTTTCGCCGTTTTGTAGAGACGCACGGCCGTGCGTCTCTACGTGGGTCCCGTGGGTCCCACGGGTTTCCACAACGACAATTTCACCCAAATGGCATTCACGATTTTGGGTGACCAGGGTGATGAAATAATAACCGTCGCCGGCGTAATCCCAACCGGGCATCCGGTGTGATTGTGTTCGGTATTTATTTCGGAATTTTTCGGTCATCATTTATTTTGTCTATCATTTTTTATTCTCTTATTATTACGGTTGAGACGCACGGCCGTGCGTCTTTACGCGGATATCCCCGCTCATCAGTTTGGGCAGCAAGGTGTCGCGCATTTTTCCGAGCGTGCGGATTTGGTAGGAATTTGCTCTGATTTTTTCAAAAAGTGGAATAATTTGATTTTCAAATTCTAATCTCAAACTTGAAGGTGGCTTTTGGATTTCTAAGCTTCTAAATACTGATTTGCTTATTTCAGGAAAAACAGACCCATTAGCATTGGAAATTATATAATCTAAATTTGCTTTAATCCACAAATAAAGAAAATATTTAGAAAAACCTTTATTATCTAAAATTGCAATGTATCCCTGGTTTATAGCTAATGGAATTTCTGTTATAGCTATATAACCAATAGGTGCCCTTGATGATAAAAGAATAGTTCCGATTGGGAGTAAACCTGAACTTATTTTTTCTAATCCTTTTTTAGTTATTTTTCGAGCCGTATCAAAAATAAAAATATGCGGATTATTTGATAAATCTCTTGGGGCCGTCCAGTTAATATCACCATCCCAATATTCTTTAACTTTTGTACTTGGTGTTGTTCCACCTTTAACAGTTAGAATTTCACCAAGCTTCCCTTCTTCCCAATCATCCCTTGCTTCCCTGCCCTGAGCATTGTCGAAGGGTTCAACAAACCACTGCCGGAACAGGGTTTCCGCCAGGGCTTCCAGGGTTTTGTTTTGGCGGTGCAGCAGGTCTATTTTGTCGTCCAGGCTGGAGAGCACCGCGGCAATGGCTTTTTGCTCGGGGAGCGGGGGGATAATAATATCTAAATTTTCTATATCAGTTGGTTTTAATGAAGGATATGCAGAAGTAGAGCCATCTGCTATTACATCTAATGTTTCGACAATTTCATCTGATGTCAAAAAATAATATATGAACAAGGGATCCGCCTTTTCTTTATTAGTCTCAATCACCGAAAAACCAGTTGAGACTACGAGATTTTCTGGTGGATTAATAATAAAGCCATAATGCCGCTGAATTGGCCGAACCGTCGAATAAATTATGTCTTTGTTCTTTACTAATCTTTTTGCCCTACTTGGGGCATCCGGTAAATTAAAATCTTGAAATCCTTCAATCTTTCCGCGAGTTATTGAACCAGTATCTAAATATTTTATTGTTTTATAAGGATAACCATAAGAAATACTTCTCCTATTGGAGGATACCACTTCTCTTAGTTTTATTTCCTTCCACTCACTCATTTGTATTCACCTCAGAGCAATGCCCATCTATATTCTGGAACCAATCTAATCTGGTCACTGAAATCTCATCGTAGAAACAAATCCACAAACCAAAGCGATACGAGTATCGATTCTCTTCAATGAATGATTTGATTTTTCTTTTATCTGCATCGTCGGAATGATTTTGTGAATGGATAGATTTGGCTTCAATAATCAGTAAATTATCCATCATGTTTCTTTTATGAATTATAATATCCGGGTAAGACGTTTCTTGGCCAGGCAAATCTTTTGGATGGTTTTCACCCAGTCTATTGTATTCGCAATCCACGTGCCATTCCGGGAAAAGTTGTTGTAAATATTCTGCGAATTTATGCGTAATCGATCTTTCATTGGTGCCGTTTGTAATTAGAAAATGGTCATTTTTGTATAAAAGGTGAAGAGCTAATTCAACTTTGTTTCTTACGATATCAAATTCGGGTTGAAAAATCTTACTCATCGTCCATACCTCACGGCCGCTTCCCTGACCCGGTGTTCCAGTGCGATCAATTCATGCAGTTTTGCCCGTAGCAGTTTTTTATCAATCAATTTGGTTTCATAATCGGCGATCAGGGTGGGCGAGATATTGCGGGCCATGGCAAACTCCACCACTTCCTCGTCTTTGCCTTTGCACAACAAAATGCCCACACTGGGGTTTTCGTGCGCTTTTTTCACATCGCGATCCAGGGCTTCCAGGTAAAAATTCATCTTGCCGATAAATTCCGGCTGAAATTCTTCTATTTTCAATTCAACGGCGACCAGGCAGCGCAAGTCACGATGGAAAAACAGCAGGTCGATGTAATAATCGTGATTGCCCACTTCCACGCGGACTTCCTCGCCCACAAAAGAAAAGCCTCTGCCCAGTTCCAGGATGAAATCTTTCAGGTGGTGCACCAGCGCTTTTCTCAAATCTTTTTCGGAATAGTTTTTCGGCAAATCGAGAAATTCAAACACGTAGGTGTCTTTGAAAATGTTTTCTGGTCTTAATTGTGTCACCAGTGGAGACACAATTTTATTCGCTAGAAGTGAACGTTCGAAAACCGCGGTGTTTAATTGTCGCTCGAGCTCTCTTTTTGATAATTTATCATTTATTGTTAGGCGTATATAAAATTCCTTTTCTTCAATGGATTTAGTCTTTGAAAGAATGAGCAGATGATGGGTCCATGGAATTTGTGTCAACAGTGTTGTCACAAATTCAGAATCCTTGTACGTCTCATAAAATTGTTTCATCCGGTACAGTCCGCGCCGGGTAAAACCTTTGATTTCGGGATGGTTTTCTTGAATGAACTGCGCTAGTTTATCCACAACTGCGTCGCCCCATTCGGCGTTTTCCACCTTTTGCGAAACGAATTTGCCCACGTTGTAGTAAAGGTTGATCAGCTCTTCGTTCACTTTGGCGTAGGCGTTGGCGCGCGCTGTTTGTATCATGGAGACGATCCGATTAAAATCGTCAAGATGTGCCGGGGTTCGTTTATTCACCTTTAAGCTCGATTTTTTTCAAATTTTCCATCAGGGTAAACGCCGTCTTATCCAACTTTGAAAAAGCAAACCATTTTTTACCAAGGTCTTTCAAAGACGCGCCGAAGTGGTAAACTTCTTTATCGTTAATAATTAAAAAGCGATCGTGGGCTTTGCTGAATTTCTTTATTTCCAGTGTCGGATACTGGGCGTTGAATTTTTCTACATCCAATTTTAATGCATTCGTAATTTTGGCAGTCAAAATGGTTACCTTTACGTTTTTCTTCTTTTTGCTGAACAAATCCAAAACCGTTTCATCAATGTAGTTATCAATCAACAGAATAGTTTTATTTGCCTTGCGGACGAGTCCGGCAACAAATTTATAGGCGTCGAATATTTGCCCGTCAAAGAAAATGCCCTGTTTGGGTTGGATTTTTTTACTGTCTATGGCTTGTAATACCTGTTCTATTTTCTTATCCGTTTCCAGTTGTTTTAATTCCAGAGAATCCAATCTCTCAAACACCCTTGCATTGGCGACAAGAAAGCGGCGCATGGCGACAAAGGCGTTCATGATTTGCACGCTTACCTTTACCGCAGTTTCGCTTTTTAATACGGCGGAAAGCATGGCCACGCCCTGTTCGGTGAAGGCATAGGGCAAATACTTTCTGTGTTTTCCCCGGGCGTTTTTTAAGATCGCATTTTGCGATCTTAAAGCTGCAGCGCTTGAGGTCACATTTTTTGACATCAAATTTTTATATTCTTCTTTGGTTAACTGGAACATAAACTATTGTGGAAAGCGTTCTATGTTCCTTTTTACCTGTTCGTTTAATCTTCTGATTTCAACGCTATATAATACGGCCAAATCACTATCCAGCATCACCTGTATACCGCGAGTAGTGTAAATCTTTTTCTGAATAGAAGCGGCATCATAAACGATTATTTTGTTTTCAGATTCTTCCATAATTTTAACTAATTATATTTTTTTATGGTCACAATTTGTGACCTCAAGGTATTTCAATCGGTTTTCTTATTATCGTTAATAATCACCTTTTTCAGATTTTCCAGTATTTGCACATTCAACCGTTCTTCTTCCTGCATCTGCTCTTTCAGTTCCGCAGTAAGTTTGGCAAAACGCTCATTAAAATCAAAATCATCTTCATTATCGGGCAGCCCCACATAACGACCCGGGGTAAGCACGTAATCGAGTGCAGCGACTTCTTCTACGGTTGCAGACTTGCAGAATCCTTTTACATCTTCGTAATCGCCGTCCGGGTTTCTCCAGTTATGATAAGTCTGTGCGATTTTCTGAATGTCTTCGTCAGTAAACTCGCGGGTGCGGCGATTAATTAAATGCCCCATATTACGTGCATCGATAAAAAGTATTTCATCAACGCGGTTACGGAATTCCTGCCCTGAGCTTGCCGTACGGGTGCCGTTGGCTTTATTGCCTGCCCGCGTTGCAGCAGGCGGGCGGTTTAAGAACCATAAGCTTGCAGGAATCTGGGTATTTAAAAACAATTTAGTGGGCAGGTTAACGACGCAGTCCACCAATCGCGCTTCCACCAACTTTTTACGGATTTCGCCTTCGCCTGAAGTTTTGGAAGTTAAGGCGCCTTTTGCCAATACAAACCCGGCTTGCCCGCTTGGGCTCAAATGAAAAAGGAAGTGTTGTATCCAGGCGTAATTGGCGTTTCCGGCGGGCGGTACACCGTATTGCCAACGGGCGTCGTTACGCATCAATTCACCCGACCAGTCGCTGTCGTTAAAGGGTGGATTGGCAATCACAAAGTC
>CAYVDX010000362.1:0-4808 GCA_964450485.1 uncultured Calditrichaceae bacterium | reverse complement strand
CCTTTGCCAATTCCCTTCCTCAATTACCATGCCAAAGATGTGTATGTAGAGTAGCTTTGTGGCGGGGTTCTAGGAGGTATCATGGTTCTTTTTGCTATAAATATACCATCCCCGCGGGATTCTTTGTCAAAATTGCCGCTCCATTGGTCGTTTTTTTACCTCGTAGTTTTTCCATGAAATTGCGCGCGATTGAAAGAGCAGATGCGGAAGTACTATCGTCATCGCTTGCGGATATTGCCTTTTTGCTGCTGATTTTTTCCCTGGTCTGCACCACCATTGATTTTGACAAGGGCTGCAAATGGTACTGCCTTCAACAGAAAAAATCAACCTCTCACCCAAACATATTTTCGATATCTTCTTCAATAATGTTGGCCAGGCGCTGCTGGATAACAAAATTGTCCGAATTAACGAGATCGAAGGCATCGTTCGCCGAAAAATTTCGGACAATCCAAACCTGATTATATCAATCAAAACCACGCGAAGGACAAAATATTCTGCGTATATTTCAGTGGTTGATCAACTGAAGCGGGCAAATGCGCTCAGAATATCCATTGCAGAACCGGATGGACTGTAATTTATGCGACAGCTTTTACCGATAATTTGTTTAAATTACAGGGTAAATTCACCAGAAACAGAGGTCTTGTGATGAATTATAAAATTTTGTTCATGGGTTTGCTCCTCACGGGCATGCTGCTGACCGGCTGTGGCGATTCGGGCGCATCGCCGGAAGCGGATAACACGCCCCAAACCATCATTGAGCCGGGCGGCAATGACGATGCGAACAAAATTTTCATCGTCGATGACACCGGGGAACGCTGGGATATTACCCACGCCGTAAACGAATATGGATTCGAGGTCGATCAATTTTTCTTTGGCCTGGGCAAGGATTTCATCAAACCATATCTCAATCCTCAATTTTTTCTGCCGGGAGACGCCTTCTATCCCGGTCCGGACGAGGGATTTATCAGCGTTGGCTATAATGTCGGTCAGGATGTGCGGGCGTATGCGTTAGCTGTTCTAAAAAATGCGGAAGTTGTGGATGATGAAGTCGGCGGCAATCGCGTGGCAGTCTGTTATTGCCCGCTGGCCAATCTCACCGCGGTTTACAGCCGCAAAATCGACAGTCGGGTTTTAACCCTGGCCGCCAGCGGTTGGGTGTATCGCGATACCTTTGTCCTGCGCGATAAAGAGACCGGCAGCATTTGGTATCCCCTCGAAGGCACCAGCGGTCTGACCTGCATCGGCGGTTTTTATGCCGACCGCAAGCTCCACGAACTCCCTTCCGTGCGGGTTCGCTGGAGTGATTGGATTGACAGCCATCCCGGTTCAAAATTTTTGCAAAAAGGCGACGGGCGTTAAACGTCAAAACAGAAAACAACACCCTTAAAGCGACGGTTTGTCGATACAACCGCCGCTTTTTTTTTTGCGAATTTTGAATGATTTTGGTAAACTTTGCCTGGAATTGACAAAACAAAATGATGCAAATTCACAAAGGAGCCACTTTTGCCAAAAAATTATACGCGCAGAAAATTTATAAAACTTTGTGCTGCGGGTGCAATCGCAAGTTCTCCGCTGCTTTTTACAGTATGCGACGCCCGGAATGATTTTGACGTCATCCTCGTGGGCGGGCAGGTGTTTGACGGCAGCGGTCAGCCCGGCGCAATGATGGACGTCGGCATCAGATACGGTAAAATTGCGGGATTGGGTGATTTAAAAGATCGCTCTGCCCGGCGCAAAATTGATGTCAGCGGGCTGGCGGTTGCGCCCGGTTTTATCGATTTTCATTCTCACAGCGATGATGAACTGCTGTTAGGCGGAGAAGCGCAGTCAAAAATTCGCCAAGGCGTCACCACCGAAGTGTTGGGGCAGGATGGCGATTCCATGGCCCCGCTCAATGAAAAGATGCGCGAAAGCCTGCACGAACGGTTGCGAAAGCGTCATCAAATTGATACGAACTGGCAGGATTTCGCCGGTTATTTTGCGCGACTGGAACGCGATGGAATGATCGGTAACGCCGTCAGCATGGTTGGACAGGGGACGTTGCGGGAATACGTGGTTGGCGAAGACGACCGCCCGGCGACAAAGCAGGAAATCACGCGGATGAAACAGTTGGCGCAAGCCGCTTTTGAGCAAGGCGCGTACGGCATTTCCTCCGGTCTGGAATACACGCCCGGCAGTTTTGCCGACGCCCGGGAAATCATCGACATTTGTGGTTCCATGAATGGGCAGGGCATTTATTCCACCCACATGCGAAACGAAGACGACACGGTGATCGAAGCCGTTCAGGAAGCGATTGCCATTGCCCGCGGGGCCGGCGTTGCGCTGAATATTTCGCATATCAAATCGTCCGGACGGGCGAATTGGCACAAGCTGCCCGATGTCCTGAAATTATTAGACGAATCGCGCGCCGGCGGCATGCAAGTGACGTGCGACCGTTATCCCTACGTCGCATATAATACCGGGCTTGCCAACCTTTTTCCGCTGTGGAGCCGTGACGGCGGCAGCGATAAATTTGTCGAGCGGCTGCAAAACCCGGCGCTGAGTGATACTTTGCGCGAATTTGTTTTAGGAAAAGTGCGCAAAATCGGCGGCTGGAAATCGATCATGATTTCCAGCGTTTCAAAAAATCCCGATCGCCGCTTGTACGAGGGGAAAACCCTGGCGGAGCTCTCGCAAAACGGGGGCGATCCCTACAAATTGCTGCATGAATTGATCATCACTGAACATGGCGGCGGCGGGATGGTTGGTTTCGCCATGAGCGAAGAAAATACCGCGAAAATATTGGCATATCCCTTCGCCATGATTGCCAGCGATGCATCCGCAGCGGCGATCAAAGGCAAATTGCGCCGCGGAAATCCCCATCCGCGCGGGCTGGGTTCGTTCCCGCGGGTTTTGGGAAAATATGTTCGCGAAGATAAAATTATGCGTTTGTCCGAAGCCATTCGTAAAATGACATCCCTGCCTGCAGAGACGCTCAAGCTGGCAAATCGCGGCCGTTTAAAACCCGGGTTTTGGGCGGATATCGCTGTTTTTGATCCCAAAACCGTGATTGACAATGCAACCTGGTCCGACCCGTTTCAGTATCCCACCGGCATTCCCTACGTGCTGGTAAATGGCCGGATCGTCATCGATCAGGAAAAATTTACCGGAAATTTACCGGGAAAAGTGCTGCGTAAAACATGATGAGATTGAAAATGAAATTTGAAAAAAAATTTCTCCGCTCACTTCTCGTTTTTAAACATGAAAAAATTTGTATGTTTTGACATCTTTTGTGAAATTTAGTACATTTATGGCAGTCACCCAAACAAAAAGGAGGGCTTGCCATGAATTTCAAACCCGAAGAAATTATTCAGGTTGGCGAGCACAAATCGATTCGCCGCGACGATGTGGTTTGCGAAATTGAGCCGCACACCGTTGAAGATGTGTTCCTGGAGTTTGATGTGGACGCCAGGGATAGCGTGGGCAATGATTTCCATCATCGTTTCACCTATCCAAAACCCCTTGGGAAACCCGGTGTATTTCCCGATCACGATATTCTGGGTAAGACTTTACATGTTGATATTATTGAATTTGGTAAAGCAAAATTTTCCTTGAATTAATTCAGTATCCGGCGCTGAAACGTGCATTTAGAAACGACAGGGCGATATTATGAAATTTTTGATTTTACTACCCGTGAACGGTGCGATATAATTGAAACCATCAAGCCAATGTTGAGAAATGTGGATGTTGTCAAAAATTTCGAGTATCTTAGTCACAGCATTTGGGTTTAGCCTGTTTCTGCTTGCTATTTTTGCGTATAAGGACAGAAATAACCTCGGGCTGCGGTTGTTATCTTTCGCCAAGACAATCATGTTGAATTCCGTAAACGTCGAAAGGCTTTCGGAAAATGAATCCCGGCCCATCAGCCACGCGGCTTGGGATTCGTTGCTGCGAAAATATGTGAGCAATGACGGCGCGGTGAATTACCGGGGATTTTTGCGGGAAAAAAACCGACTGAACGCTTATTTGGATACGCTTTCCCATCACCCGCCGAACGAAACGCACTGGACAAAAGCGGAACGGTTGGCCTACTGGATCAATGCATACAATGCGTTTACGGTTGAACTGATTCTTGAGCATTACCCGGTAAAAAGCATCAAAAAAATCGGCGGGAATATCCCCATGATCAATTCGCCGTGGGATTTGAAATTCTTCAAAATCGGGGGCGTGGATGTTGATTTGAATACCATCGAGCACGACATTTTGCGAAAGAAATTCCGGGAGCCGCGCATTCACTTTGCCATCAATTGCGCCTCGAAATCCTGCCCCAAATTGTTGAACGAAGCTTTTTCACCGGAAAAAATTGAGCAGCAATTGCAGGCGCAGGCGGTTTATTTTGTCAACAATGCCGAGAAAAACCGGATTCAGCCAAACGAAATCGCCGTCTCCCAAATTTTTGATTGGTTTCAAACCGATTTCACGGAAGACGGCAGCCTGATCGATTTTCTCAATCAGTTCAGCCGCACAAAAATCGCCGCCGACGCCGCGATTCGCTATTTGGATTACGATTGGCGATTGAATGAGAAAGTTCTCGGCGAATAGAAAAAAGAGGCGCGCGGAAGATTAATGATTAGCAAAACTAAAAAAGACCGCCTGTTCAAAACAAACGGTCTTTTTTTGTGCCGGCGAGAGGACTCGAACCTCCACGGGGTTGCCCCCACATGGTCCTGAACCATGCGCGTCTGCCAATTCCGCCACGCCGGCAGATCATTTTTTGCGCGACAAATATACATTTCATTTTATTGCTGCGCAAGTCTTTTTCATCATTG
>CAYVDX010000361.1:0-4808 GCA_964450485.1 uncultured Calditrichaceae bacterium | reverse complement strand
CAGCTCAAAATGCGGTTGGCTAAAATTTTCAATCTCGCGGGGATCGTTGATATAATTCGTTTTTCGCCGGTCGGGATCGTTCGCTTCGGCTTTGGAAATGCCCAGGTAGGCCAGCTCATCTTCAATTGGACCGCCGTAAATTTGCAGCCGGGTGGATGATTTTTCGCCAAAATAAGCCGCGCCGACAAAATAGCTTTTGAAATCCAGCGCGGACGATTCGCGATAGCCATCGGTTTTGATCCGCGAAACGCGCGCGTTGATGACAAAATGATTGTTGATCAAGCCGGTGTTTGCGCCAGCGGAAAATTTGCTGGCGCCGTAGCTGCCGCCGCCGGAATACAGTGTCACTTTTCGCTCCGGAGAAAATGCCTGGGTGATGATGTTCACCGATCCGCCAATGGCCGGCGGGCCGTAAAACGCGCTGCCGGCGCCACGCTGCACCTGGATGTCTTCCACATTGCCTAAGAAATCCGGGAAATCCACCCAGTACACATTGTGATCTTCCGGATCATTTTGGGGAACGCCGTTGATCATTACGGAAATGCGCCGCTGGTCAAACCCGCGAATGCTCATGTAATTATAGCCGACGCCGTTGCCGTTTTCGGAATAAAACGTGGTGGAAGGAAGCTCGCTGAGCAGCACCGGAATATCCTGCGCATAGTATCGTGTCTTTAATTCTTCTTTGCTCAATGTGGCAAAGGCCGCCGGCGTTTCACCCGCCACCGCGCGAGTGGCGATCACGGAAATTTCCTTCCCCAACAGCGGGGTCGCCTTCATCGATACGACAATTTTTACCGGCTTTTCTCCCGCAATCGCGACTGCCGACCGGAAGGTTTTGTAGCCTAAATAATTGATAAGCAGCGTGTACTCTCCCGCCGGAATGCCATCTATCACAAACACGCCGTCCGCATCGCTGGTCGCGCCGATTTTCAGCTCAGTGAGGGTTACATTTGCGCCGGGCAGCGGCTCGCCGCTTTCCGCGGTTTTCACAACGCCGATAATTTTCCCGGGCCGGGCAAAAGCGATCGTAAACAGCGCCATGCAAATTATTAATATCCATCGCAGCATTTCAATTCCTCCAACAATAATTTTTGAAATATGAAATTTGTTTCTTGATTTATTGGCGGACTAACCTCCGCACTCCTGATCCGGATCCGGCATCACATTTCACGGGAGACGAAGGCGGACCAACGTCCGCACTCCTGATCCGGTATCCAACATCCGGAATCAAGCATACAAAAAAAAGCCGTTCTCCGGCAGCGGAAAACGGCTTGAATCATGAAATCAGTTTTTATGTCAATGTTCACGATCCGTCTTCCTACGCCGGTATCATCCGGATCAGGTTCCAGGGTGTTTTCTCAGTCCCGGCTTGCCGGGACACCCCTGACGGAAACACAACAATGTAAATGATTTTTAAGCGAATTGCAATTTGAATAGAAAACAACCGAACGAATCAATCGCGCTTTGCCTCGATCACCATTTGGCAGAGCGTATCGGCGTCATTTGTTGAAGCATCCACGCGCATATCGCTGTATTTTTCATAAAGCGGTTGCCGGCGGCGATAATTTTCTTCGATGTCCCGGGATAAATCCGGCTGGCTCAACAGCGGCCGGTCAGCGGAACGGCTGAGGCGGTGAAAGATGGTTTCAATATCGGCGTCCACCCAAACGATAAGGGAATTCTGGCGGAGCAGGAACATGTTGGCTTTATTCTCGATCACGCCGCCGCCGCAATCGATCACGCCGTGGACATCGAGCGGCAGCGAGGCAATGACTTTGCGCTCGACGCCGCGAAAATCTTCCCAACCGTTTTGCGCGACATATTTGGCGATGGGCATTCCCACGGCGTCGGCAATCATCCGGTCGGTTGAAAAAAGTTGCCAATCGAGTTTCTTCCCCAGCCGCCGGGCCAATGATGTTTTCCCCGCGCCTCGAAAACCGATGAGCACAATCCGTGTCTGCTTCATTTTCAAAAAATTTCCTCCCACACACGGCGCACTTCCGCAATCGATACCGGCTTACCGGTAAAAATTTCAAATTGTTTGGCGGCCTGCGCCAAAAACATTTCCACGCCGGAAATCGCCACGCAGCCGCGCTCTTTGGCGATTTTCAAAAAGCGCGTTTCCGCGGGATTGTAAATCACATCCAGCACCACCCGGTTTTTGCGAAACAACGCCGTTCCCGGTGGATATTCGTCAACGTAAGGCGACATTCCCACTGGCGTGGTCTGGATGATAACCACGGCGCTGGCGTAGTGTATTTCGCCAAAACCCAGGTAATCGATCCCGAATTTCCGCGACAACATTTTCCCGCGTTCATCGTTTCTGCCCACCACGAAAATGGGATTAACTTCCAGCCGTTTCAAAGCGGCAATCGCACTGCGCGCCGTGGCGCCGGTGCCGACAATCAGACCGCCGTTTTTGATCGTTTCCTGATGCGGCCGGAGGAGCTGTTCCATTGCCAGCAAATCGGTATTGTGACCCCGCCAGCCTGTTTTAGTCGCGACAACCGTATTGCAAACGCCGGACATTCGCACCTCTGTTGAAAATTCCGTCAAGTGCTTGATCATTTGCTCTTTGTGTGGAATCGTAACGCTCAACCCGTGTAAATGCGCCTGCCAATTCGCCCAAAATTCGTCCAGGTTTTCCGTGGGGAAATTGACGTATAAGTAATCACTTCCGGTGGTCTCGCTTTTGGCGAAAGACATTTTGAGATCGATTAAACGATTGTGCAATCGCCAGCCCTTGCTTTGTTGAATCGGCCATCCCGCCAGCCCAAGCGTGCGTGTGTTTGGTGATTTTTTGTGCAGAAAATAAAAATCCCGCGCTTCGTGCAATGCCGGTTGCCCGGAAGCGGTTTCCTGATCATAATCCTTGGCGACATACGTCCAGGCGTTGCCGCGGGTTGCCCCAATCAGCCGGGAAGGCAAACCGTTTTCTCCCATCGCATGTATCACGAACTGAACGCCCGATTGCGCCGCGTGGCCGAGCAAATCAAGTGCAATGGCGCTTTCTTTTAGTGAATCGGCTTCGAGAATCAGCTTGAAAACATCGGCGTCGCGCGCCCGCATCTCATCAAAAATCGCCGTGAGCGCATCCAGTGTTTTTTCGCCGCTGTGATGCGAAAGCACAATTTGGGTCTTCCCGCGATCCAATTGCGGAAACACCAGTTTCGCCAGGGGAAATTCCACATCCACGTAATCAACGCCCGCGGCGCAAGCCGCTTGTAATATCTTTATATAATCGCGCACGGATCCTGGCCAACGGCCCCCTTCGGACGGAGTGCGCGGCGTGATGATAAGCGGTTTATCCACAAGCTTGCGGATTTTCTCAAAATCCGGTGATTTCAGTAAATCGATGCGAATTTCCAGCAGATCGCTGCCAGTGCATTGGGGCAGCCACTTTTGCAATTGCCCGTAATTTTCCGGGATTAAACTCACGCAAAGTTTAGATACTTTTGAGGACATTCTCCAACTCCCGTTTTTCGATCGGGTAAAATAATTCCGGTTGATTCGACGCATTCATCAGTGAAAAACGCGGTATTTGTTGACGCGTTTTTTTATCAGAAAGCATGCTTTCCCAAATCTCGTTGATTGTAAAATTTGAAAAATCAACGCGATTTAAATGATAGATTTTCAGCAGGTTTTCCAATCGTTCCACCCGCTCTTTGGGATAATTGAGACAGCGTTCCGACAGTTTTGCCGCCACGCACATACCCGCGGCAATCGCAAAACCGTGTTTTAATTGATACGCGCTCAATTGCTCAATGGCGTGACCGACGGTGTGTCCAAAATTCAAAATGCTGCGCAGCCCGGCTTCTTTTTCGTCAGATTCCGCGATCCTGATTTTAAGCCTTGCACAACGTTCAATCACTTTTTGCAGCGTGCGGTGCTCGCGATCTAAAATCGCATGTCGTTCTTTTTCCAGCCATCCCCACAGCTCGTCATCCAGTGTGACGGCATATTTGATTACCTCGCCCATGCCGCTGCTGAACTCATCGTCAGGCATCGTATCGATGAATTTTACATCGCAAAAGATGGCCCGGGGTTGATAAAACGCGCCGATCAAATTTTTTCCGGCGGGATGATTCACGCCGGTTTTTCCGCCGATGCTGCTATCGACCTGCGCCAGCAGACTGGTCGGCAAATGCACCAGCGGCACCCCTCGCAGCAGCGTCGCGGCAACATAGCCGCCCAAATCGCCGGTGACGCCCCCGCCCATGGCCACAATCACGGTATCGCGCCCGGCTTTTTGCGCCAGCAATTCATCTTCCAACCGTTCTTTTTGATGACGTGATTTACTTGCTTCGCCGGCGGGAAAGGTCAACACGCCCCGAAAACCGTTGTGCGCGCCAAGCTTTTCCCGGGTGACATCCCGGTACAAATCCGCAACATTGCTGTCGCTGATGACAAACAGCGCAAAATTCGGAAAGTGAACCTGCAAAAACCGCAGCAGCGATTCCCAAATATCTTCCCCGAAATAACAGGGAATTTCCGAGGTGTGTGAGTGAATTTTGATCAAAAACGGTTGCATGAAATGGGTGCGAATCGCCAGGTGTTAAAATTTGTTTTTATTGGAGATAAAGCATTTATCTTAATCGCATCAAGCGAAGTTCTCTTGTAAATTTTCAAAAAAATCAAGCACAAAATATAAAGCCTGCCGATGCGGAAAGCAAGATGATTGCAGGTGATAATTACCAAAATTTTAATCGTGTGTGATTTTCCACCTTTTGGGGACAAACGGTTATGATTTTTCTATTTCAGCGACGGCTTTTTCGGCCGCGTCGATCATCGGTTGAGCGGAAATTGCG
>CAYVDX010000360.1:0-4814 GCA_964450485.1 uncultured Calditrichaceae bacterium | reverse complement strand
GGTTTTTGCGACAGCTTTCGGCGTTGCCGGTTGCGGCGTTGCAATGCGGCGGCGTTCCGTTTTCAGTTTCCCGGTCTTTAGATCAATCGGCGCACCTTTGATGCCTGAGCCACCGATATCGACTCCCAGAATGTTCATCGTGTTCCTTTCTAAGCGCGTTATTGTTGCGATTGTTCAGAGATGATCGAAAAGATCTGCCTGAAGCGGAAATTTACAAAAATTTGTGAGAAATGCAAAAAATGATTCCAGGGTGAGGCGCTAATAAAAAGATAAAAACAGGAAAAAAGCGCGCATTCAGGCGTTGATTGCGCGCTTTTCAAACAAATTATTTCAAATTTTCCGGATTTAAGCCCTGCAGATCGTCCGGGACAAAGCGTCCGTCTTTGCGAATCAGCACGTCGTCAAACCGAATTTCCCCGCCGCCGAATTCGGGCGTTTGGCGCATCACCATATCCCAATGAATGTTGGAGCGATTGCCGTTATTCGCGTCTTCGTATGCCTTGCCGGGTGTAAAATGAAATGAGCCGGCCATTTTTTCGTCGAAAAGAATGTCCAGCATGGGTTTGGTGATATAGGGATTAAAACCGAGGGCGAACTCACCGACGTAACGCGCGCCTTCGTCGGTGTCTAAAATCTCGTTCATTTTTTCGGTTTTATCGGCTTTGGCTTCGACAACCTTGCCGTTTTCAAACCGCAAAAAAACGTCCGAAAAGGGCGTTCCCTGGTAAATTGTCGGGGTGTTGAATTGGATATGCCCGTTGACGGAATCGCGAACCGGCGCGGTAAAAACCTCGCCGTCGGGGATGTTGTGTGAGCCGGAGCAGCCGATCACCGGAATGCCTTTGATGGAAAATCGCAGGTCAGTTTCCGGCCCGATCAGGCGCACCCGGTCGGTTTGTTCCATCCGTTTTTTGAGGGGCTGAAGGGCGTTTTCCATTTTCTCATAATTCAGGGTGCAAACGTCAAAGAAAAAATCCTCGAATGCCGCGGTGCTCATGTGCGCCAATTGCGCAAACGACTCATTGGGATAGCGTAAAATCACCCAGCGGGTGTTGTTGACGCGCTCTTCAAAATGCACCGGTTTCAGGAAAAAATCCTGGTACGCGCGCATTTTTTCCTGCGGCACATCGGCAAGCTCATTGACATTCATCCCGCCGCGAATACCGATGTATGCGTCCATTTGTTTCATCAATGCCAGCTCGTGTTTTCCCAGCAGTTTTAGCTGATCTTCGGTTGCCGTGAGCAATAATTGCCGGGTAATTTCGTTCTGTTTCGTCAACACAAATGGCCTGGCGCCGGCGTCGGTCGCCATTTTTATCAATTCGTTGACTAAATGCGGGGGAATATCAATAGCTTCGATGAGCACCTTTTCACCGGGCTGTAACTTTGTGGAATGGTGTATCAACACCTGCGCTAATTTTTTTAGACGTGGGTCTTTCATCTCCTAACTCCTTATATTAATAACCTGCTTTGTGACGCCGGTAGTGTTTGATAAATTGTATTCCTGAACATCTTTTAGAAACCGTTGAAACGGTTCAATAATTTTTATAAGATATTAGTAACACCGGACTTAAGTCCGGTGTTGTTGAGAAAAGGACGCTTCGTAGCCGTTTCAACGGCTTACTTCTTTATAATTTGTCATGTACCCACAGCGAGGTTTATCCGTTTATGAATGATATGTCAAAACATCTTCTGCTTCCTGGTTGAGATATTCCGAATTTAGATTGAGAATATCCAGGTCCTTTAAATTTTGCTCTCGTCTTTTGAGATCATTCAGGTGGTTCCTGAGTGCTATCTCGACGAATTTGGAACGTTTGTTTTCTTACATCTATAAATTGATCTATTTCCTTTAATAAGTCAGGCGAAAGGGTTATGGAGGTGTTTACCGGTATCATATTTCCTTTGTATTTTGATTTATGTCAACTCAGACATTGTTAAGATAATATGTGAATTTCAAAAATCCAACACTATGCACTAATTTATGGCTCTGTAATAAACGGTCAACTATATCCTTTCAGGATAAACGTTTTGAGCGGATCATTTGCCATTTAACAACAGCGAAACAAAATCATAAATCGTTTCAATTCGGCGGCAAATTTTTGCAAATTGTAACGATTAGAAATGTTAACCTGCTACGTTTACTTCTGTTCGGCAGCTTAAAAAATTCCGTAAAACCCAAACTTTTCAATTTTGATGCAAATTAGAATTCAAGGCCTCATAAAATTCCTGAACAGCGTCCGGGCGCAGTTGCGGGAAGGCATTCCGCCCGCCCGGATGGAGGCGTTTCAAGGGGAAATCCGCCAGGTGCTGCGGGAAGTAGAAACTATTTGTCGTCAGCATGGCGGCACGCCGGATCATTTACCCGCGCCATCGCGGAATGCGTATAATTTCCTGAAAAACCTGGATTTAACGAAATTGCCGGTTGCCAAGGATAACGTCGCGAAACCGGTCGTATCCCGCACCATCGGTTTGAAAAATGTTGTGAAGATGAAGGACTATTTCGCAAAGCATTTTTGGAAAAACAAGGATCAACTGGCGAAATCAGGAAACCGCCGTCAAAAATTTCTGGAAAAGATTCGGGAACAAACCCGCGGCATAGAGGAACTTTGCGCCGGGCAAAATATTACGCCGGCCAGCCTTGCCCGGCCGTCGCGGCAGGTTTATTGCTGGCTGAAATATCTTTCCGATAAAGAGAATCTGAAAGCCCATTTGCGCGCATTGCAAACCGCGCAAAAAGCGCTGGATGCGATCGCGCCGCACGGTTCCAATCCACCCGTCGAAGTGCACATGACCAATATTCGTTTTATTTATCGGGTAAAAAGATACACGAACTGCATCATACTCAATTGCAGTGAAGGATTTGTTGCCGCGAACGAAGCGGTTTGGTTGGACTTACTAAGTGTCGTCTTTAACGGAAAGCAGGGCAGGGGAGTACACTCAAACCTGGACGCTTTCATGGATTCGGAAGCATTCAGCGGCGTTTTATATGAGCTTGAATCGACAATTGCGCCGACGGACGCATTGACAAAAGGGCACACGCATGATTTGGCCGCTTCGTTTGATCGCGTGAATCGTCGATATTTTGCGGGCAAAATGCCGCGCCCGCGCTTGCACTGGAACCGGGCGATGACCCATGGAAAAATGGGGCATTACCAATCCGTGCGCGACACGGTGATGATTTCCCTGACTCTGGATCAGCCGGAAGTACCGGTTTATGTGATCGATTTTGTGATGTATCACGAATTGCTTCATAAAAAGCACGGCGCAAAGCTGGTAAACGGGCGGCGATATGCCCACACCCCGGAGTTTCGGGCCGAGGAGCGGATGTACCGAAAATATGAAAAAGCCGTGGATTTTTTGAATAAACTGGCCATGCGCCAACGCGGGCGGGATGTGGAATTGCCCGGCGGCGGCGATGCGGGCAATCAGCGTTCCGCGGCTGCCGGTCGTTCACGATCAAAATCCCGACGAAAAAAGCGCAAGAAAAAAAGACGAAGATAGACGGCAAAATCAACACCGGGTTAACGGATGGATTTACAAGAGATGAAAGTGCGACATAAAACCGGAACGTTTGAAGCGCGGGACGGATTACAGCTCTTTGGGCAAGCTTGGGAACCGGTTGACGGAACGGATGCCGTGGTCGTCATCGTCCACGGTTACGGAGAGCACAGCGGGAGATATGCCCATGTTGCCCGGCGTCTGGCATTGCAAAATTTCATCATTGAAACGTTTGATTTGCGCGGGCACGGGCGTTCCGAGGGCGATCGCGCGTTTATTTCTTCCTTCGATCAATACACCCGCGATGTGCATGTTTTTGCCAAGCGCGTTCGGGAAAAACACCCGGATTTGCCCGTTTTTTTATTGGGGCACAGCCTGGGCGGGCTAATTGCCGCGACGTATATTCTCGATTTCCAACCGAGAATCGGCGGGGTGATACTTAGCAGCCCCGCGCTGAAAATCAGCGAGGATTTATCGCCGCTGCTGCGGAAAATGTCCGGGCTGATCGCCAAAATTTTGCCAAAATTGCCCACGCTAAAATTAGATGCAAGCTTGATCAGCCGCGATCCAAAAGTTGTGGAAGCGTATGCAAATGATCCGCTGGTTTATCACAAAGGAACGCTTGCCAAAACCGGGGCGGAGATTATTCACGCGACTCAAAAAATCCAGGCAAAAATGGAAATGCTGCGATTGCCGATGCTGATTTTCCACGGCACGGCGGACCGGCTCACCGATCCGGAGGGCAGCAAACAGCTTTATTTACGCGCCAAATCACCGGATAAAATCCTCAAACTTTACGAGGGTTTTTATCATGAAACCATGAATGAGCCGGAAAAAGAAAAGGTTTTAAATGATGTTGTCGGATGGTTGGTTAAGCGATGTTGAGTATCATTTTTGAAAAAATGTCAACTTCATCACGCCAAAATTGAATTTGTTTTTACCTTTATGAGTCGGTAGATTTGCTTTTCATTTTTTGTAACGACTCAGTTGCGTAATCCATTTTGCCGGTTCTCATATTTTCTCATCCGTATTCCATGGGTGTAAATCCTGTGCAAAACGTAGTGCGGCAACCACGAAGTTTTTGATACGTTGTCATTTCCGAATGTCGTTATCGGAAATCCGGCATTCCCGGCTTATGGATGCCCGATAGAATCCTTCCCCAAAGTGGCAGGCCGGGCATGACAATCTTGCGTAATTTTATCGCCGGGAAAATACCCGTAAAAATACGATGTTAAGAACTTAGCGCGACAATGTTAAATTAGATTTTTTGACAGGATTTACAGGATTAAGCAGGATTATTATTTAAAGATTTGTTG
>CAYVDX010000359.1:0-4822 GCA_964450485.1 uncultured Calditrichaceae bacterium | reverse complement strand
ACATCGACGCCGGCGAAACCGTAAAAATCGTATTTGATGTGAAAAATTTCGGCTTGAGCGATGCGGCAAATGTGTCTTTTGCCCTGAACAGCGCTGATCCCTACGTCACGCTTATTACCAGTAAAAACAATCAATTGCTGAGTATTCCCGCGCGCGGAGAGACCACGACAGACACACTGATTTTTTCCGTTGCCGGCAATGCGCCGGCCGCGCATCAACTCAGCCTGACGCTCGACATCACCTTTAACGGGTACACCCGCAACGAAGCGGTGAAGGGCTTGATCGTGGGCACGCCGACCGCCGCGTTTTCCAACGATGCGGAAAGCGGCGTCACCGGCTGGAGCACCGGGCAAGGCTGGAACACCACGACCAGCCGGTTCGTCAGCCCGTCGCATTCGTTTACGGATAGCCCCGCCGGCAATTACGGCAATAATATTGACAATTCGCTCACCCTGCAAAACCCGGTTGATCTGACCGACGCAGCCGCGGCATACCTACTGTTTTGGACGCGTTGGGATATCGAATCAACCTACGATTTTGCCCAGGTTGAAGCCTCGCCCGACGGCGTGAACTGGACGCCGCTCAGTGGGTTGCACACCGATGTCGGCACCGGCAGCGGCGTGCAAACCTCCGGCGAGCCGGGCTACGACGGCGTGCAAACAAGCTGGCTGGCGGAACAGATGGATTTGTCTGCTTACGCGGGGCAACAGGTGTACCTGCGTTTCCGGCTGCGCTCCGATGCGTCCGTCACCGGCGACGGCTGGTACCTGGATGACGTGGCGGTTCAGGTTTACACCAACACCAATATTTTTAGCGCCGGCGTGTCCGCCGGTTGGAATTTGATCAGCCTGCCGCTGACCCCGCCGGACGCCAATTACCAATCCCTTTTTCCGAATGCGACTGCCGGAACCCTGTTTCGCTACGACGGATCATACATCAGCGAAACAACCCTTGCGCCCGGCAATGGCTATTGGCTGAATTTCGCCGCGCCGGAAAGCGTGCCGGTCAGCGGCGATGTGATCAATTCGATTGATATTCATTTGCAGCAGGGCTGGAATTTGATCGGCGCTGCATCCTGCAACATTGCGTTGGCAAATGTGGCGGATCCGGGTAATATTTTGGTTCCCAATACGCTTTTTGGTTATGATGGCGCATACATTTCGGCGACGCAAATTGAGCAGGGGAGGGGCTATTGGATCAATGCCGCGCAAGCCGGGGTGATCACCATTTCCTGCACTTCAGCGTTGAACAAGTCACTAACAGGCTGGCAAAATAATCGCAGCGATTTCCGCAACGCGAATGTATTAGAAATCCGCGACGCAACCGGCGCGGCGCAGACGCTTTATTTCAATGTCGCATTCGATTCGGATATTGACATTCGCCAATTTCAATTGCCGCCGGTCCCGCCCGCGAATCTTTTTGACGCACGTTTTGCCGACAATTCCCGCGCAACCACTTCCGCGGCGGCAAACATCCGCATTCAAATGGCGAACTACCCGGTCTCGCTTTTGCTGGAAAAACCGGGCGGCCGGGAAAATGAATCGTATCAAATCGCTGAATTAATCGGTAATAAAGTGATGAAAAAACAAATGGTTGCCCCGGACGGCGAAGTGCTGATCAGCGACGCCCGCATCAACAGCATTCGCCTGCAAAAAGTGACCGCAAACCTTCCCGCGCGGTTCTCGCTCTCGCAAAATTTTCCCAACCCCTTCAACCCGGAAACCCACATCGAATTCGCCCTTCCGACCGCGGAACGGGTCAAAATTACTATTTATAATGCTCTGGGTCAGCGGGTAAAAACGCTGGTGGATGGGGTGCGTGAAGCCGGTTTTTACCGGGAAAAATGGGACGGCGGCAATGAAAACGGCCGGCAGGTCGGCAGCGGCATTTACGTTTATCAAATCAAGGCGGGCAAGTTTTCGGCGCAACGAAAAATGTTGCTGCTACGCTGATTTTTGAACATCGGGCGCTTCGTCATCGTTGCCATTCATTGCGGCGGCTTCCGCGTTGATGGGGTCCGCCGGTTTTTCTTCTAACTTGCGTTGAAAAAATTTATACAGCGCATCCTGCGCCCGGATTTTCTTTTTTACATCCGGGTCGGCAATTTGGTTGTCCAGTTTGTCATTCAGAATTCGCGCTTTGACATTATCCTGCCAGTGAATTTCCAAAAAATCACGAATTTCCTGCTGAAGCGCCGGATCATAAATCGGACAGGTTGCTTCGATGCGCCGGTCGAGGTTGCGCGGCATCCAATCCGCCGATGAAAGAAAATACTTTTCCTTTCCGCCCTGGCAAAAGACAAAAATCCGGGTGTGTTCGAGATACTTATCGATGATTCCCCGTGCTTCGATATTTTCGCTTAGTCCTTTCACGCCCGGAATCAGCGAGAACATACCGCGCACCATCAGGCGAATTTTCACGCCGGCCTGGCTGGCCTGGTACAGCTTTTTGATGATCTTCGGATCCGTGATATTGTTCAGTTTGGCGATAATGTAGGCGTCCTTGCCTTCTGTGGCATTTTTGATTTCTTTATCGATCATTTTTGTAATTTGCGGACGCATGTTAAACGGCGAAACCAGCAAATTCCGGAACGATACCCGACGGTAATTATTTTCCAATGAATCGAAAATCTTTTTTACTTCTTTGGTAATTTGCGGATTCGCGGTCAGCAGGCTGTGATCGCTGTACAACTTCGCCGTGGATTCGTGAAAGTTGCCCGTGCCGATGTGGGCAAAGAGCACTTTTTTTTGCCGGGATTTTCTGGTAACCAAAATCAACTTGGCGTGAACCTTGTAATCCGGCTCGCCGTGGATGACGCGAACGCCGCCTTCCCGCAGTGCATTCGACCAGAAAATATTGGCTTCCTCATCAAAACGCGCCTGCAACTCTACTACTACTTTTACCTTTTTTCCGTTTTTAGCGGCATTGATTAACGCATTGATAATTTTAGACTTACCGGCAACGCGATATAGCGTCATATAAATCGAGCTAACATGCGGATCAATCGCCGCCTCCCGCAGCAGGTCGATGATGTAATCAAACGTTTGATAGGGATAGTGCAGCAGAATATCCCGTTTTTGGATAATTTTGAACATACTTTTGTGGGGTTCTATATCCTTGTGCGGCAGTGGTTTCGGGAGCGCATATTGCAGTCCTTTTCGCCCAATCCGGGGAAAATTGATAAAATCCTTGAAATTATGATACCGTGCGCCCGGGATAATATCGCTGTTATTCTGGTCTAAGCGAAGTTTGCCTTTGATAAAATCCAACAAATGTTTTGGAATATTATAATCGTAAATAAAGCGAACCGGCTTGCCCACTTTGCGCTGCTTCAGGCTTTTGGACATTTTGCGAATAAAACTTTCGGAGAAATCATCATCAATTTCCAACTCGGCGTCGCGGGTCAACTTGATGGTAAACGCTTCAAAATAGTCAAAGTCGAAAATCGCAAAAATTTCCGGCAGGCAGAAACGAATCACGTCGTCCAAAAGAATGATGTAGTGGTTCTTTTGCTCGCGGGGCAAGGTGACAAAACGCGGGAGCGCGTCGGTTGGCACTTCGATCAGCGCATAGCGCTTTTTTTTCGGCGCAGCGGTTTTGGTCATGTTAATCGCCAGGTAAATGGCGTGATCCTTCAACGCCGGCAAGGCGTCCAATTGATCAATCATCAGGGGAATGAGCACCGGGCGGACGCTGTCCCGGAAGTAATTTTGCACAAACTCCTGCTGCCTGCCTGTCAACCGTTTTTCATTGACAATAAAGATGCGCTCTCGCTCCAGGTCGCGCAATATCTTGTCATAAATATCATCAAAGTCCGTTTGCAGCGATATTACAATGTTGTGAATTTGCCGCAGAATCTCCCGCGGATCACCGCCGATGAGTTTTGCATTCTTTTTGTCAAGATGATCCAACCGTTTTAATGTCGCGACCCGAACCCGGAAAAATTCATCTAAATTGTTGGAAAAAATGCCCAAAAATTTAATCCGCTCGATCAGCGGAACCGTGGGATCGTTTGCTTCCTGCAGCAGCCGCGCATTGAACGAGAGCCAACTGATTTCTTTGTTTTTGATCTTGAATTTCATGGTTTGCAATATCAATTTGTGGATGAATGTTGAGTATCTGTCTCTATAGATTTTAAGAAATGATTTTTGATACAAAAAGTGAATCGAAGAACAAGCGACGGGGAGAAGGGGCGACATCTCCAGTCTCCGGTCCCCCTTCTTGGGATTGCTCTTAAAAACACCAATATTGTTTTTCTAAATATAACTTCCCTAACCTGGACAAGCCCCCAAAGGGGCAGGCTAGTACCAAACAGATTATTCAAAAAGTAGTGGCATGGCGCGCCATGCCACTACTGAGTAGTTGTTAAATTTTTTTTGCCAATCATGATCCCGGATTTGTCGGGGAAAGTGACAGAAAATTATTTGTAAGACATTAATTCCCGCGCACAATTTTCAGCAAATCAAGCGCCGAAATAATTCCGACAAGCTGTTTATTTCGCGTAACAAATACGCGATGAATTCTACCCTTTATCATCATATCCGCCACTTGCGACGCCGGCATTTCTTCCGGAACGTCAAAAACAACCGGAGTCATAATGTCTTTGACGGTTGCGCGTGATGTTTCTTTGATGCGGAATGTCACCACTTCTTCATTGTCATAGCGCTCTTCCAATGAAGATAGGTAGTAATCATTCGCTCTTTGGAGTTGCACGTCTTTTCCTTTTAAAATATCCTGGCGGATAATATCGGTCATGGAAACGACGCCGATGAGTTCCCCGTCTTCAGTCAACACCGGCGCGCCGGAAATGGAATTCTCGATC
>CAYVDX010000358.1:0-4827 GCA_964450485.1 uncultured Calditrichaceae bacterium | reverse complement strand
AGATTGCCACGGCAATTTCGTTCGCGGCCACCAGGTCACGATTTTCGCCGCGATCAAATTGTTCCAACGAGGTGTAATCCGTGCCCGGACCATTATCAGGGTCAACAATTTTTGTGACAATCGTTGGCGACGCGGCAGGCTGAACAAGCTGGTTTGCCTGGTTTTTTGGGGGTTGAATGCGCTTATTATCGGCGTGTCCGCATGAAAATAAGACGAATAGCAGGCAGTATGTAAAAATCGTTTTCAATAATTTGAATCTCCGGCTTTGCATAAATATCATTCGTTTAAAGCATTCCTATCGTATAAAGTTTCAGTAAATCTCAAAGGAGTACGGACTTCAGTCCGCCAGCCCAAACCGCGATTACGGAAAATGAAACAAACCGGCGCTGAAAAATGTGTCGTAAGATACTTCACGGGAAATATTTTTTTGACGCGTCTCAGACCTCGCTTTCTCTAAATTTCGTTGGAAAACAAAACTCGCGCTTTAAATTTATGCCGGGCTTTTGATGCGCAACGGTTTCAATGTTATTCGGAGGATAAATGCAGCTTTTTTTTAGCGAAGATTACGAGCACGCGGACGTTCAAATTCGCTTTGCGGTTGAAGCAATATTATTTTCGGAACGCAGCAAATTTCAGAAAATTGAGGTTTTCCAGACAAAATTTTTCGGAAAAATGCTGGTGATCGACGATGCGCTGATGCTGACCGAACGCGATGAATTCGTTTACCATGAAATGATTGCGCACGTACCGCTATTCGTGCATCCCAATCCCCGGCGGGTGCTGGTCATCGGCGGCGGGGACGGCGGGACCGTGCGCGAATGCCTGAAACACGCGGCTGTCGAGCAGGTTGATTTGGTGGACATCGATGAAATGGTCTCGCGGGTTTGCCTGAAATTTTTCCCGGAAATCGCGACGCCGCTCACATCGGAGCGGGTGCGCTGTCAATTTGAAGACGGCGCGGCGTTTGTCAAAAATTGCACGGAAAAGTATGAGGTCATCATCATTGACTCGACGGATCCGGTCAGCGTGGGTGAAGGCTTGTTTACCCGTGAATTTTACCGCGGCTGTTTCAACATCCTGACAGACGACGGCATTTTGGTCAACCAAAGCGAATCGCCGGCCTGGCAGCCGGACGAAGTTGCGGCCATCAACCAAAAGTTGAAATCGGTTTTCCCGAATGTTTACTTTTACCAGGCGCACACGCCGACCTATCTGCCGGGGCATTGGGCGTTTGGATTTGCCGGCAAAAAACATCATCCGATTGACGATTTTTCCGCCGGGCGCTATCAAAAATCGCAGCTTTTTTTCAAATATTACAATGCCGAAGTGCATAAATCAGCGTTCGCGCTGCCGATGTTTTTTCGGGATTTGTTAGCGTGACGCGCTTAAATTGATTTTTTTGAGCCGTTTACACTGGATAAACCAGGAAAAAATATTTATCGAATGATTATTACATCTGGCAGCTTTACCAAGATAATCAAATCAATGTTCTTTTAATTTTGTTGGCGTTACTTTGATCATCAATCCACCTTTCAAATAAAAAATTTGTTACTATTCAACGAAGTAAGTTTACAAAAATACGGGCCAATTATAGACAAAATAATTAACGACAAAATAATTAATATATCTTTTTGTTTTTAATGATTTTGTCATCAATCATTTTGTCTGATTTTAAATATAAAATAATTTTGTTTAGCTACTTATTACGATATTTTTGGCGATTACAATACAGCTTTTCCTGAAATCACAGCGTAAAAACCGTGAAGGTTTATTTGCAGATTTTAAACATTCCCTGTTTTTTACACGTTTTCGCGATATTTTAAAAACATCCGGAAAACCTTCAAGGTTTGTCGTGTTTAGGTCAACGAAAACCTGTCTGATTCTCACACTGCTGAATAGTAACAAAAATTTAGTTAATCAATACGCAGTTTTGGAGAAATTATCCATGAAAATTAACGCCATTCCGCCGGAAAATCCCTACGAGGGCTGCCGCGCAACCTTTGATGCAGCGGACATCGTAATCATCGGAGCGGGTTATGACGGCACAGCCAGCTATCGCCCCGGTTCGCGGTTTGCACCGGCGGCAATTCGCGCGGAAACCTTTTATTCACAGGAAGATTACAGCCCGTATTTCCGGCGGGATTTGAGCGAAAAAGCCATCCACGACGCCGGTGATTTGGACTTGCCCATCGACAGCAAAGATGCTGTTTTGGATATGATTTACCATGCATCCAAAACGCTGTTGGCACACCATAAAAAACCGTGCCTGATTGGCGGCGAACATTTAATCACGCTCCCCGCGTTTACAGCCGCGCTGGAAAGATGGCCGGATGCGCGGCTGGTGCAAATCGACGCCCATTTGGATATGATCGACGAGCTGTTCGGCGAAAAATTATCCCACGGCACGGTAATGCGCCGTTGTTTTGAATTGATGGGACAGCCGAAAAATCGTCTTTACCAGGTTGCCATTCGCAGCGGCAGCAAGGAAGAATTTGAATTTGCCGAAGCGCACACCCGTTTGTTCCCCTTCCGCACTAACGATTTTATCAACGCGATTGATGAACTGCGAGATCGCCCAATCTACCTGACCGTGGATTTGGACGTGCTCGACCCCTCGCTGCTGCCCGGTACAGGTACGCCGGAAGCCGGCGGTATTTTCTTTCCCGAACTCATCGAGTTTTTTAAGGCGCTGGATGGGTTGAATATCATCGGCGCGGATTTGGTGGAGCTTTCCCCGCGCATCGACCCGACCAACAACTCGACCATCACGGCGTCCAAAACACTGCGGGAATTGCTGATGATTTTGTAAGATTATTTCATCAAATGATACCTTTTTGACGATTTCTTTATTATCTTTGCCAGCAAATAAAATAGCGACGAATGTTAGGAGAACTCTGATGGCTGCTTCCAAAAATAGTTATGAAACGAAAGACCGGCTTCAGGTCGGCGACAAAACGTATCAATTTTTCAATCTTACCAAACTCGCTCAAAAAGGGCTTGTCGAATTGGATAAAATGCCGTTTTCCATCCGCGTTTTGCTGGAAAATGTGCTTCGCAATGAAGACGGACGATTGGTCCGCAAAGAAGACATTGACGCCGTGCGCGGCTATGATGCGAAAAGCGTTCCCTCAAAAGAAGTGCCCTACATGCCGGCCCGCGTGGTGCTGCAGGATTTTACCGGCGTGCCTTCAGTGGTGGATTTAGCCGTCATGCGCGATGCAGTGGCGGATTTCCACGGCGATCCGGGGCAAATCAACCCGGTGGTTCGCGCCGATTTGGTGATCGATCATTCCGTGCAGGTCGATTCGTTCGGCATCGACGAAGCTTATTTGATCAACACGGAAAAAGAATTTGAGCGCAACAAAGAGCGCTATTCAGTGATGCGCTGGGCGCAGGGCAGTTTCAAAAATTTTAGCGTGGTGCCGCCCGGCACCGGGATTGTCCACCAGGTCAATCTGGAATATTTAGCATCCGTGGTGATGACCCGCGAAGAAGACGGCGAAACCCTCGCCTACTCGGACACGCTGGTCGGCACGGATTCCCACACCACCATGATCAACGGTTTGAGCGTGCTTGGCTGGGGCGTTGGCGGCATCGAAGCGGAAGCGGTGATGCTGGGACAGCCCTATTACATGCTGCTGCCGGAAGTCATCGGCGTTAAATTTACCGGCGAATTGCCGGAAGGAATCACGGCAACAGACCTCGTTTTAACCGTCACGGAAATGCTGCGCGAAAAAGGTGTTGTTGGCAAATTTGTGGAATATTTCGGCGACGGGCTGAAACATCTGAACCTGGCTGACCGCGCCACGCTGGCAAATATGTCGCCGGAGTATGGCGCGACAATGGGGTTTTTCCCGATTGATGAAATTACCCTCGATTATCTGCGCATGACCGGGCGCTCTGATGAACAAATTAATCTGGTACGAGCTTATGCCAAAGCCCAGGGACTTTTCCGCCATGCCGATACGCCCGATCCGGTTTACACAGATACAATGGAATTAGACCTGAGCACGGTTAAAACCAGCCTTGCCGGCCCCAAGCGTCCCCAGGATCGCATTCTTTTGAATGACATGGGACGCAGTTTTGACGAGGCGATGAAAAACGTCTTTAAGGCGCAGATTAAATCGGATCGAAACGCTGAAGTTGCGGTCAATTACAACGGTGAGAATTTCAAAATGCGCCACGGATCGGTGGTGATTGCGGCGATTACCAGTTGCACAAATACCTCAAATCCATCGGTGATGATGGCTTCGGGTTTGGTTGCCAAAAAGGCGTTGGAAAAGGGAATCAAAACCAAGCCGTGGGTCAAAACCAGTCTGGCGCCCGGTTCCAAGGTGGTGCCGGAATACCTGGAACGCGCCGGACTGATGGACGCCATGCGCGCGCAACGTTTTAACGTGGTTGGATTTGGCTGTACCACCTGTATCGGCAACAGCGGGCCCCTGCCCCGGGAAGTTGATGAAGCGATCAAGGAAGGCGATTTGGTTGCCGCCGCCGTGTTGAGCGGAAACCGCAATTTTGAGGGACGAATTCATCCGTCCGTGCGGGCAAATTATTTAGCCTCTCCCCCACTGGTCGTTGCGTATGCCCTCGCCGGCCGGGTTGATTTTGATTTTCAAAATGAACCGCTGGGTCACGATCCATCCGGCAAACCGGTGTTTTTGAAAGACATTTGGCCGTCTCAGCAAGAAATCAGGGATGCGATTGCAAAATCAATTTCGCCGCGAATGTTCAAGAAAAAATATGGCGCAGTTTATGACGGCGACGATAACTGGCGTTCGCTGCGAAACGGCAAGAGCGAAATTTATCACTGGGAAAAAAGCTCGA
>CAYVDX010000357.1:0-4833 GCA_964450485.1 uncultured Calditrichaceae bacterium | reverse complement strand
CCGACGGTCTCCGTCGGAATGCCTTTTGCGAGGCTCTGCCTCGCGTAACATGAGTAATTATATCGTTTCCTACGATGGGCCAGCTAATTTGTCTACAGTCTCAGATTGGATGGTAAATCAAGTTCAAAAGAATAATTGGAATCCAAATGATATGATTGACATGATAATCATATTGGGGAAAGGTATATTGTGGAAATTGGCTGCATTCCCAGAATTAAAATTACCAAAGGCTACTGAAAACAATTTTTGGGCGTTCATTGATCAACCACAAAAAAATCTATTTACTCTTTTTGTTCATATGCTTACATGGGTAGTTGCGTCATCAACTCCTCCCAATACTTTATCATATGTATCGAAAGTAACTTATCAAAACATACAAATAGTTTAAAGTGCTCTAACAATTCAATAAACTCGGACTTGGCTACAAGACAGTCAAGCCGGTTATCGGCATATCATTTACGTTCATAACCAAGAGATGCGGAGCAAGTCTGAAAAATAAAAACAGGCTAACCCAATGAAAAAACTAACCATCGCCATCATTGACGACGAAAAAAATATCCGCCGTTCATTTTCCTCGTTGCGGTCCTGGAACGCGGGACGCTGCGTCAGGACGTAGGAATATTCGACCACTTAATTGACGGTTTTAACTGATTTTGCGCGCAATCCCGCAGGTAAAGATTAATCAGCTTTTGATACGGAATATCCGTTTCCTCGGCAAGCCTTTTGAAATACGCAATCGTCTCGTTTTCCAGGCGGATGGTGATTTGTTTTTTGAGTTTCCTTGCATAAGGATTTTTTATTGATTTCGAAAAATCGTATTCTTTACGCATATTAAATTCTCCGGTTATGGTATTTTTGTTCAGTGCGGGTTGCTTTCCGTGCCGAAATAATTCTGATAACTTCATCATTTGCTCTATAACAATGCACGACAACCAACATACGCAGACTACCGGACAGTCCCATAATGATAAACCGCTCTTCGTTTTCGGAATGGTCCGGGTCTGATATCAAACGCGCATTTTCGTCATAAAAGACTGTTTTCGCTTCATCAAAAGAGACTTTATGTTTTCTTTGGTTCGCAAGATTTTTGTTTTCGTCCCATTCAAAGCGTAGATTGTTCATAAGGCTAATATAATTATTTTAGCAATACAAAGCAAGGCAGGAGAAATGAAAAAACTAACTATCGCCGTCGTTGACGACGAGAAAAATATCCGCCGTTCGTTTGAGATCATTTTGCGGAATCGCGTGAAAAAATTGCAAACGTTCGAATCCGGGGAAGCGTTTTTGCAAGCCGTGCAAAAGCATTCGCCGGATGTGGTATTTCTGGACGTGCAATTGAACGGCATCGACGGCGTCGAAACGCTGAAACGGCTAAAAGAAGCCGCGCCGGGCAGCGATGTGGTGATGATTTCCGGTCACGCCAACCTGAGCACGGCCGTGGAAGCGACCCGGGCCGGCGCCTACGATTTTCTGGAAAAACCGCTCCAAAAGGAAAAAATTCTGCTCACCTTGCAGCACCTCGCGGAAAAGCGTTCCCTGAAAAATCGCTTTGCCGATTTAAATGCGTCGCTGGCAGAAGCCTATCGCATTGTCGGCGATTCCCCGGCGATTCAGTCCGTGCTGCGCAACGTTGAAAAAGTCGCGCCGACGGACAGCAAAGTGCTCATCACCGGGGAAAGCGGGGTGGGAAAAGAGTTGGTGGCGTATGCCATTCACCAAAATAGCCCGCGGGCCGGCCAGCCGTTTGTGAAACTGAACTGCGCGGCCATCCCGGAGGATTTGATCGAAAGCGAGTTGTTCGGCAATGAAAAAGGCGCGTTTACCGGCGCGACCGAACGCCGCGAGGGCAAATTCTCGCAAGCCGACGGCGGCACGCTGTTCTTAGATGAAGTGGGCGACATGAGCCTGCGCGTGCAAACCAAAGTGCTGCGAGTGTTGCAGGATGGGGATTTTCAGCGGGTGGGCGGAAAGGAAACGTTGCACGCGGATGTGCGCGTGATTGCCGCGACCAACAAAAATTTAGAGGAGATGACCCGAACCGGCGAGTTCCGGGAAGATTTGTATTTCCGGCTGAACGTGCTGCCCATCCAGGTGCCGCCGCTGCGCGACCGCGGCGAGGACGTTTCGCTGCTGATCGATCATTTTGCCGCGCGGTATTGCCGGCGGAATAATCGCCGCGCGCCGAAGATCGCACCGGCGGTGTATCGCGTTTTGCAAAATTATCGCTGGCCGGGAAATGTGCGGGAATTGCAAAACCTGGTCGAGCGGCTGATCATCCTTTCGGAAAACGACGAAATTACCGCCGCGAGCCTGCCTGATTATCTCACCCGCCTGCCCAATCCCGCCGAAACCATCACACCCGGCAGCAAATCACTTTCAGAAGTGCGCGAAACAGCGGAACGGCGTTACATCGAGCGCTGCCTCGAAGCGGCCGGCGGCAATGTTTCGCAAGCGGCGCGATTGCTGGGCATGGAACGAACCAATCTGCATAAAAAAATGAAATCGCTGGGCATCAACGCCTCCCGCTAACCAATTCCCCCATGGTTTTTATGCAAATTGCTTTTTTGAATTGCAAACTGCATGGAAAATTGGTAACATATCTGCATGAAATACATCGACAGAGCCATCGAGCCGGAAATAAAAGCCGCGGCCGGTCAGTTTCCGGTCATCGCGCTGACCGGTCCGAGACAGGCGGGTAAATCCACCCTGTTGCAACATCTCTACCCGGATCACGCCTATTACACATTTGACGATCTGGTGTTGAGAAGGCAGGCGGAAGACGATCCGGGATTGTTTATCGAGAATATTGACACGCCCTGTATTTTGGACGAAATTCAATATATCCCGGGACTGCTGCCTTATATCAAAATGGAAGTTGATCGCAAACGGGACAAAAAGGGGCAGTATATTTTAACCGGTTCGCAAATTTTTCAATTGATGGCGGGTTTGTCCGAAAGCCTGGCCGGCCGGATTGGACTTTTTGAACTGCTTCCGCTTTCTTTCCGTGAACTACAGCTTGATGCGCCGCTCACCCTAAAAACGCTTTTTGAACTGCTTTTCAAGGGTTTTTACCCTGATCCTTGTGTTCACGGCGTCAACCCGCGATTGTATTATTCATCCTATTTACAAACCTACCTCGAAAGAGATATTCGCCAGGTCATGTCGGTCCAGGATTTGAGCCAATTTCAACGGTATGTTGAGCTGCTGGCAGCCCGGAGCGGGTCAATATTAAATGTTTCCGAAGTCGCACGGGATTGCGGCGTCAGTCAAACAACCGCGCAGAAGTGGCTTTCCCTGTTGGAAAGCAGCCGGGTCGTTTACTTGCTGAGGCCTTATTTCGGCAATATCGGCAAGCGGGTCATCAAACGCCCGAAGCTTTATTTTACCGATACCGGGTTGCTGGCTTACCTGCTGAAATATCCTGACCCGGCGACATTCTTCGCGGGACCGGCGGCCGGAAATGTTTTTGAAAATTTTCTGATTATGGAAATTCTCAAAAACAAATTCAATCGAACGAAACTTTATGAAATTTTTTACTACCGGGATTCAAACAGGAATGAAATTGACTTGATTATTGAAGAGGCGCAACAATTGCACGCCCTCGAAATTAAGATGCGCCGGAAAATCCGCAAGGAAGATACGCGTTTTTTGGACAGGTTTGAAATCAAAACCAAGCCGCTTTCCCGCAAATTGGTGAGTTGCTTTCCCCATGAAATTCCGCTTTCCAAAGAAACCCGCAACCTGCCCTGGTGGAAAATCATTGACATTTTGTAACCAAAACGCAAGCATTTTCAACGATGTAATGAATGCGAATTCGCGTTTTCTTTGGATCAAGATGACTGAAAAACAGGTGAAACGGGAACCGAAAATTCTCCCAAAAAGTATTTGGATTATGTTCTTATCACACTCATATTATTACGCCGCCATAACAATTGATGGACGCCATCAGCCATTCAAAATTCTCCAAAGGAGGTTGTTGTGAAAACGCGATTACACCGGCGTTGGATTTTCTGTTTTATTTGGATTTTTATGGGAACGATTGCCGTTGCCCAAGTTTCCTCAAATGTCACTTTCCTGGGTAATTTTAACGCCTACGCCAACGTGGGATACAACGACTGTTGGGGCTACACCGCCCCGGACGGTCGCGAATACGCCCTGCTTGGCGTGCAAAACGGCACCAGCATTGTGGATATCACGGATGCGGATACACTCATTGAAGTTACTTTTATTTCCGGCCCGTCATCCATTTGGAAAGACATCAAAACGTACCAGGATTATGCCTACGTGGTAACGGAAAGCTTTGGCGGCATGCAGATCATTGATTTGTCAAACCTGCCCGATTCCGCCTCGCTTGCCACAACCTTCACCGAATTCAGCAGCTCTCACAACATTTATATTGATGTGCCGAACGCCATGCTTTACGTGGAGGGCACGTTTAGCGAACCGGTGTGGGCCTATAGCCTTGCCGACCCGCTGAATCCCGTCAAACTGTCCAGCTTTGGCGTGGAATGCCACGATGTTTACGCGCAGGATAACATCGTTTACGTTTCCGAAGGCAGCCACGGCTCGATCGGCATTTTCGATCTTAGCGATCCGGCGGCGCCGGCGCTTTTGCAGCGCATCAATATTCCGGCCGGCGGTTACGCGCACAATGCCTGGCTTTCCGAAGACGGCAACTATTTGATGAGCACCGAGGAAACCGGCGGCAAAACCATCAAACTTTGGGATGTGGAGGGAGGGCGTCTTATGGCCACCTTGGCCGCACTGCCTGAAGGAGAACATGCCATCTGGCTGCCGGATGGGCGCTATGCTGTTTCGTCTCCGAAGGCGGAG
>CAYVDX010000356.1:0-4861 GCA_964450485.1 uncultured Calditrichaceae bacterium | reverse complement strand
AGCAGTTCCGGTCACCTTGTGTTGGCGGAAGAAATGTTAAAATTTCACCCGCCGGGAATGGCGTTTGAGGTTTTTGTGCACTTCGGAACGCTCTTTGCCGTGGTCATTGTTTTTTGGAAAGATGTTTGGGGAATGATTCGCTGGCTGCCCGGCGTGCCCGGTTTTATCATGAACGGTCTGCGAATTCGCGAGGAGAATGATCGCTATCGCGCCATGTCCTTTTACATTGTTATTGCGACCATTCCGGCAGCGATCGTCGGGCTGTTTTTTAAAGACGCGGTAGAACACTTGTTCAACAGCCCGCAGTTTGTATTGGGTGCGCTGTTGGTTACAGCCTTGATTATGTGGAGTTCGCGTTATACCATCGAAAGCAGCCGGTTTTTTAATCTTCCGTTCGCGGTATTAATCGGCATTGCCCAGGCTTTTGCGATTATACCGGGCATTTCCCGCTCCGGCTCAACCATCGTCGCAGCATTGTGGCTGGGCGTCAAACGCGAAACAGCGGCAAGATTTTCATTTTTGCTCTCTATCCCGGTCATCCTGGGCGCGTCAATACTGGAATTTAAACATTTATATGAAGCGCCGCCGCCCGCTGATCAAATACTAAACCTGGTACTGGCAACCATCGCCGCGGCTGTTTCCGGCTACTTTGCAATCATTTGGCTGTTGGAAATTATCCGCAAACAAAAACTGGAATGGTTCGGTATTTATTGCGCCATTATCGGGATCGTCGGGTTGCTTTTTCTATCCTTTTCATAAAAAATGGCGCGGCTTTTTTGTTACTCTCACTGCGTTTTTGCAGGTCTTCACAGCGATATTTTTCAGAAAACGAACAATTCACCAACCCCTTTTTACCTTTCCCCAATGGGAAAATATAAAAACATGAAATTATTCTTTCAGGTTATCCCGCAAATCGTTAATATTTTAAAATGCGCAATCAATAATTTAAGTAGGTATAATAAAACGGTGCGATAATGGATAAACCGGAACAATTTTCGAGCCGCTGGGCGCTGCTGTTGGCAACGTTGGGGATGGCGATTGGCGCCGGCAATATTTGGCGATTTCCGCGGCTGGCCGGGCAATACGGCGGCGCGTTTTTAATTCCCTGGGCAATCTTTTTGCTGCTTTGGTCTGTCCCGCTGATTATGGTTGAATTTTCCATGGGAAAGCATACCCGCAAAGGGCCCATCGGCGCATTTGCCGCGCTGCTTGGGAAGAAATATACCTGGATGGGCGCTTTTGTCTGCCTTTGCACGATGATGATCATGTTTTATTATTCGGTGGTCACCGGCTGGGCGCTCAAATATTTTGTTTCCGCCGCAACCGGCAGCCTGATCGGCGCAAATCACAATAATTTTTGGGAAAGCTTCACCGGCGGCGGGTTTGAGCCGGTTATTTATCATCTTGTTGCCCTGGGCTTGTCGTCGCTGATTATTTATCGCGGCGTGGCAAACGGCATTGAACGGGCCAATCGCATTCTGCTGCCAACCCTGCTAATTTTGTTGATTGTTGGCGTAATTCGATCCCTCACCCTGCCAAATGCGGCGGAAGGGCTTAATTACCTGTTTGGCTTTCACGGCGCATCGCTAACCGATCCGGCAATGTGGCTGGAGGCGTTGTCGCAATCCGCCTGGTCAACCGGCGCGGGTTGGGGTCTGGTGCTGACCTATTCCGTTTACATGCGCAAGGATGAAGACGTTACGCTAAACGCGTTTATCACCGGATTCGGCAACAACGCCGCTTCATTGCTGGCAGCGCTGGCAATTATTCCGGCAATTTTTTCGCTCACCCCTTCCGTTGATGCTGCAACAAAAGCGCTGCAAGCAGGCAACCAGGGATTGAGTTTTATCGTCATTCCCCAGCTTTTTGAACAATTGCCGGCGGCGCGTTTGCTGGTGTCGCTATTCTTTTTGGCGCTGTTTTTTGCAGCGATCAGCTCCATGATTGCCATGCTGGAACTGGCCACGCGCATGTTCATGGATTTTGGAATGCGTCGCAAACATGCCCTGCCGCTCATTGCCTGTCTGACCGCTGTGGCGGGAATTCCCTCGGCGCTTTCGCTTGATTTTTTTAACAACCAGGTATGGGTGTGGGGACTGAGCTTGATCATCAGCGGCGCATTTTTTACATTTGCCGTTATCAAACAGGGCGCGCGGAAATTTCGGGAAAGATTTTTGCTGACGAAATACAATGATATTCAAGTCGCCAATTGGTTTGATTGGGTGATGAAATTTTTGATTCCCATTGAAGCGCTGGTGTTGTTGGTTTGGTGGTTTTATCGCGCCTGGGATGCTGAACTGTGGTGGAGCCCTTTTAGCATTTACAGCCTGGGCACCTGCCTGATTCAATGGTCAATTTTGATCGCGATTTTGGCGGTTTTGAACAAAAAATTATACCATTGGGTCGCTAAAAAAGGATGAGTTTATGGAACCTGTCGCCATCATTTTTATGGTTTTAGTTTTAGGATTTATCTGGGGCGGACTGGCTTATTTATTAAAGCGCGCCTACCGGCAGGAAAAGCAATAAATTTCAAAGGTTGTAATTTTTATCCGAACTCCTGCGTCTAAAAAACGGGAATGACATGACATTCGACATTATTTTCAACCGGCTTTGCCCGGAATCGAAAAATGTCCGGTAATAAAAAAGGGGGGCAGGCGAGGATGGATCAAGCATATATTGAAATGAACCCTGAACATCCTGTTAATCCTGTCTAATAGAAACAACTTATCATTTTAGAGAATGGCAATGGCCGGTCAGCAACTGCGATATTACCAACAAGCCGTTTCGGAGATTTCCGCGGGAAAATTTTACCCGGCGTATTTTATTTTTGGGGAAGAAACCTATTTAATTGATGATTTGATCGGAAAAATCGCAAATGGATTTTTGGGCGATCCGCAAAAGGAGATGAATTTTTACATCCGTTACGCACCGGATACGCCGTTGGACGAGATTTTAGCGCTGGCTTCCGGGGGCGGGCTTTTTTCGGCAAAAAAAGCCATCATTTACAAAAGCTTTCAAAATCTGCGCAACCCCAATTTAAAAACGTTAACCGCCTATCTTGCCAATCCAAACCCGGATATTTGCCTGGTGGTCATCGCGCAAACAGATTCGACAAATAAATCAAAATTTAAAACGCTTCGCAATAAGATGGTCGCCATCAATGTATTGCCGCTCCGGGAAGCCGATTTAGTGCGTTTTATTCAGAATGAATTTAAAACATATAAAAAAAAGATTTCCACTGAAGCGGTTCAAACATTGTTATATTTGGTCGGTGATAAAATTCACGAATTGAGAATGGAAATTATGCAGATCGTAAATTTATACCACGATAAGGAAGTCATTGAACCGCGGGATATTGAGCACGTTGTGGGGATTCATGTTACCCAAAATGTCTTTGAACTCACCCGTGCGATTGCCCAAAAAAAGCTGGAGAAATCACTGTTCATCATGCACAATTTGTTGGAAAAAGGCGAAAATCCCGGTTCAATTATGTTTTTCCTGCTGCGGCATATCAACATGCTGTGGAAGATTCGCGGTTTTTATCAAAGCGGGATCAAAAATGATAAAATGATCCAGGAAGGATTGAAAATTTACGCCCGGCAATTTTCAGAATACCGTCGTGAATTGCCCCACTGGAAGGCGTCGCAGCTCTTTGCGGCCATCAAATTATTAAACGAGAGCGACCATGCGCTAAAATCAAATTTAATGACGCCGCGGCTGGTGCTGGACAGACTTGTTTTCCGGTTGGTAAACGTCAAATAATTAAATATATTCGGAACTTTAGGATTAATCAAAGGTAAAACTCAAGACTTTTATATGAAGAAAAAGGCCTTACACACGAAAAAGGTGACGGATGAGGTTCTCATTGCCAGATTTCAGCAAGGTGATGTTCAGGCTTTTGATGTGCTGGTGCGTCGATATAAAGATCAACTGTTGAACTACGTTTACCGATTTGTCGGTAATCGCGTCGATGCGGAGGATATCGTTCAGGAAACCTTTTTACGCGTTTTTAAGAATAAGCATTATTATAAGGAGATCGCGAAATTTTCGACCTGGGTGTACACAATAGCCGGCAATTTGGCAAAAACGGAGTTGCGGCGGCGAAAAAGGCGAAAAGTTTTCAGCGTAAGTAATTTTGTGAACGAAGAACGCGATTATGATATACCGGACAGCGGGCGTAATCCCGAGAAAGAAGTTGAAGGCAGCATTAAAGATGACATCATTCAAAAAGCGATTGAAAAACTGCCGTCTAAATTTAAGGAAGTTATTCTGTTAAGAGATGTTCAGGGGTTTGCGTACGAAGAAATTAGCCAGATTTTGAATATTCCATTGGGAACGGTTAAGTCCCGGGTAAATAGAGGACGATTAAAATTGCAAGAAGATCTAAGGTTTTTGTTTGAAGGTGAACCTAAAAACGGTTAACTAAAGGTGAGGGGTGCTTATGCAGTATAGCGACAAACTTCAGGAGCAATTTTCTGACTACATCGAGGGGGAGATGTTACCACATGCGCGCCAGGCGTTTGAAATGCAGCTTCACAATGACACCGAGGCCGCGCAAAAACTCGAAAGGATGCGCGAATTACGCGAATACCTGACCCGGCTTCCGGTCATTACCACATCGCCGGATTTCGAACAGCGATTGCACCGCCGGATCAGGGAACAAAAATTTCGTCGTTTAGACCCCTACCCGTTTTCTTCGCATTTAAACTGGAAAACGTCAGTCGCGGCGGTTGCGGCAGTATTGTTAATCGCCGTTTCCTCCATGCTTTTTATTGATTCGGAACCGCCGGCAACGATCAATCTTCAACAATCCAACCAGACCGGTCTTGGGCCATCAATGCCGACAACAAATTCAAGCATG
>CAYVDX010000355.1:1427-4874 GCA_964450485.1 uncultured Calditrichaceae bacterium | reverse complement strand
CGCATAGGCGTAAACCTTAGCATTTTCGGTCGTCCCGCCGGGACTTTTGGGCTAAATTTTATCTAAACCACGGCATAAATGCCGTGGCTATTGTCAAATTGTCCCTACGGGACATCTGAAAATAGCCCACCGATTTATCGGTGGGACAAAATAAAGCCACAAAACCCTCGCATAGTCCCGTAGGGACGATAGAAAATCCTTAAGGTTTACGCCTATGCGACGCTTCGGGATGCAACAAGTATTGACAAAAATGAGCGATTCTCGTTACAAAGCTCCCGCTTTGTAACGTTATTTTCCCCTAAAGCTCCGCTTTTGCCACCCTTTCCTAAAAGTGTCCGGTACTGAACCCTGCGATTCCGAATTCACTGGGTTAATACACGAAATCCGAGTTTAATATCTGGCTTTATTTCTCGATGTTCTTTTTCGAAAGTTTCGTGATTTTAGTGGGCTGATTCGTTACGATTTTTCTTCAGCGACAAACTGCCTTCATTCCTGAAAAAACAATCGGAAATCCGCATCAAATTCCGCATAATTTCGGCGCAGTTCCCCGATGCCATCGGCGAGGTTGTTGGGAAAACTGAGCCGCCCGGACATTCCTTTCAACACCCAGGCAATCCCGCGCAGCTCGCGATAGGAAACCAGCCAGTTCCCGCGGATCATCACCGGCAGCATTTGCAACATGCGCGGCGGCAAAATGTCGCGATGCTCCGAAAAAACCCGGTACACATTTTTCGCAAAATCTTCCAACGGCATCTCCGCGTAATCCCGCCAGTATTTCGCTAAAAAATGATCGTAAAAAATATCCACCATCACGCCCTTGAGCAGGCGAAAATCATTGCTGATCCGCCCCTTGCTTTGCAAGAAAACCGGGTGATGATCGGTGAATTTATCCACCGCGCGATGCAGGGCAATGCCATCGCGGATCGGTGCGCTGAACCACAACTCGGTTTCCGGCGTCACAAAATCGCCCAGCATGTTGCCGATGAGCGCGTCGGGCGTGTTATCCGCGAGATACAAATGTGCCAGAAAATTCATGGCGCAATTTGCAGGGGAAAATCAAAAAATCCAAGTGTAAATTGGCAGGCTGCCGGCGAATTTTGGCAGAAAAAAGAAAAGCGAGGAACAGTCGCCGCCTTTAATTAAAAAGCTGTTCCCCGCTTGTATAGAGACATTTGCAGTTTTTTTTGCCGGTTAATCCATTCCGGTCGATTAAAATTAAACCGTGAACGTTCAAATCATTCGTGAATAATATATGAGAATGGCGGGCAAACTTCTATTCCCAAAATGGGGGATTTTTGCGCCAAAAAGCGGTATTTTGATCGCACAAAGTACCACTTTTGGGGTTTTCGCTGAAGTTCGTGCAAATTGATTTAAAATGAAACGCGATCACTCCGGGAATAAAGATTTGTCGATGCCGGGAATGATGGTCAGGGCGTTTTTATAATACAGCTTTTTGAGCACTTCATCCGGCAGGTTCAATCCGTAAATGCGCCAAAAGGCGTGCCGACGGCGGTAGTATTTGAAATAATCATCGTTTGTTTCCAGGCAGCGAAAATAAACGTGGTATTCCGAGGGCGCCCAGACATCCTTGCCAAAAAGCACGCGATCCTGGTATTTGATAAACCAATCGTGGGCAAATCGCGGCTGTCGCCCCAACTCCGCGATGACCGCGCCGATTTCGGTGTACATGTTGGGCATTTCATCCAGCAACTCGCCGAGCCGGGCTAAATTGTTGCCCAGCCAGGCAAGGTGCGCGCTGATAAAAATCGTTTGGGGATGCTTGCGAAAAACATTGAATTGCTCGTTCATAATTTGTTCCCAGGAAGGCTCTGTTGCCGGATCGCGTTTGCGCCCGGGACGTTGCTTCAGCTCCAGCCAGCGTTCGTTGGTGCTGTCGAATGGTTGCCAAAATGGCGCGGGATCGCCGGTGTGAATCAGCACGGGGATGCCCAATTCGCCGCATTTTTGCCAGATGGGATCGAGCCGGGAATCATCCGTGGGCACGCGTTTGCCGGCGGCGTCTTTGGTGAACATGCCTAAACCTTTGTAAATTTTCAACCCGTTTGCGCCGTTTTTTACGTCGATTTCCAACTGTTTTACCGCTTGTTCGGTCCAGCCGGGTTTGCCGATTCCTTCAAAATTGATGTTCGTGAAAACGATAAATCGATTCGGATAATGCGCCTTCACATTTTCCACGGCGCCTTTTAAAAAATCGCCCCCGCGCACCGAGTAACTGTAGCTGCCGTCCGGGTTTTGCACACGCGTGAATCCGCGTCCGCTCAGGTTCACCATCACGGCCATGTTCAGCTTGTCCATCTCCGGGATCAATTCGCCGAGATCTTGCGTGGGCATCTCCCATTGATGATTGTGCACATCGATAAAAGGAAATTTTGCGCGGGTAACAATATGTTCCGGCACCACCAGGGTTGACGGCGGATCATACGCTTCAAAATCCATTTTTTGGCTAAATAAAGCCAGCGGCATCAGTATCAGCATCGAGATCAGAATTTTACGCATGTTGCTTTCTCCAAACCTGTTTTGGGTTAAGGAAGACGGTTCGAACGAATATTTAAGTTGCGTCCTTTTTAAATTTCCTGCGTCTTTATCATAAAAAAGCTTAAATTTTACAACAAATCAAGGAGCAATAAAATGTCTGAATTAAAAAATGAAGAAATTCGGCAGGCCGTTCGGGAAAATTACGGAAAAGTCGCGGAATCCGATTCAAGCGGCAGTTGTTCCCCGTCCTGCTGTTCGGATGACGGCGGCGCTGCAATTGCTGAGGATGTTTCCCAAAAACTCGGGTATTCGGCCGAGGAAATTGGCGCTGTGCCGGCCGGCGCAAACATGGGATTGGGTTGTGGCAATCCCCAGGCCATCGCGGCGTTAAAGCCCGGGGAAACCGTGCTGGACTTAGGCAGCGGCGGCGGTTTCGACTGTTTTTTAGCGGCAAAATCAGTCGGCGGCAACGGGCGCGTCATCGGCGTGGATATGACCCCGGCGATGATCAGCAAAGCACGACAAAACAGCGCAAACGGCGGGTATAAAAACGTCGAATTTCGCCTCGGTGAGATCGAGCATTTGCCCGTGGCCGACCAATCCGTTGATGTGATCATTTCCAATTGCGTGGTCAATTTGTCGCCGGATAAGGCGCAGGTGTTCGCAGACGCTTTTCGGGTGTTAAAACCGGGTGGACGCCTGGCGATTTCCGACGTCGTCGCAACCACCGAATTGCCGGAAAATGTTCAAAAAGATCTCACTTTGTTTACCAGTTGTGTTGCCGGCGCATCCGCAATTTCTGAAATTGAGCGCATGCTGAAAACCGCCGGGTTTGCCGATATTCGCATCACGCCGAAAGATGAAAGCAAGTCATTTATCCGCGATTGGGCGCCCGGCAAAAAGATTGAGGATTACATCGTGTCGGCCAACATCGAAGCGGTAAAACCGGAA
>CAYVDX010000355.1:0-1327 GCA_964450485.1 uncultured Calditrichaceae bacterium | reverse complement strand
CAAAAAGATTGAGGATTACATCGTGTCGGCCAACATCGAAGCGGTAAAACCGGAACGTGATGCGTGATGGTGATGCGTGATGCGTAAACTACAGTTTTTTCAAGAATTACGCATCGTGTATCACGATTGTTTAAAAATATGTGAAACGTAGAGGACGCAATAATGCGGCCATTCAAAAAAATGCGTCACCGGCGAAACCGCGTTTTATACGCCGGGTTGATCGCGGTTGTCGTATTTATTGGATTAAGCTCGCGAAAATTTCCCCAGATGTTCCCCGGCTTTGTAGCAACTTATGCCGGGGATACGCTTTGGGCAACAAACGTTTTCCTGCTGCTCTGCTTTTTCTTTCCCGAAATAGCCGGTTTTCGCGCGGCGCTTGCCGCACTGGCGTTTTCATTTTTGATCGAAATCAGCCAGTTTTATCACGCCCCCTGGATTGACGCGATTCGCTCAACCACCCTCGGCGGACTCGTGTTGGGTTACACATTTGTCCGGCGTGATTTGCTGTGTTACACGGTGGGCGTGGGGATGGGATATCTTGTCGATCTCTTTTTTCCTGTAAATATTTTTTTGATGTCCGGCATCAAAGACAAAAATGATTAGGCTAACTCAATTCCTGTTTTAACGCTTTCGGTAAAATGGTTTCGCCTTTTTCAAATTCTTCTTCCGCAATACGAAGTTGTTCCAATTCTTTGCCCTTTTGCGGTATAATTTGAATAATCAGAGGTAAAAAATGAAGGTTTTTCGATCCGCCCGGCCCCGACGCGGGTTTATTTAAAAAGAGACTTTTTCAGGAAATCCTGCTTAAAGAAAAAGTATCGTTGAAAAAAAACAAAAAGAGATATAAATTCGGACTTGTTTTGAATGCAAAAAAACGCGCGTGTAAAATGGAAATTGAAGAAATTGGCCGGAAAGATTATCAAAAACGCAGGCTGGATGTTTCCGGGTTAGATAAAAATCCCATCAAACAGTTTGAAAAATGGTTGGCGCTTGCCGCTGAATCAGATTTTATTGAACCCAATGCAATGGCGTTTGCTTCGGCGACATCTGATGGCATTCCGTCGGTTCGGATGCTTTTGTTAAAATCATTTGACGAGCGCGGTTTTGTTTTTTACAGCAATTATGAAAGCCGCAAAGGCCGGGAATTACGGCAAAACCCCTTTGGCGCGCTGGTTTTTTGGTGGGATAAACTGGAAAAGCAGGTTCGCATCGAAGGCGCGGTTGAAAAAATCAACCCGCGGGAATCGGACGCCTATTTTGCCACGCGCCCGTTGGGCAGCCGCATCAGCGCAATTGCTTCCCGGCAAAGCGCGGTTATTGCAGATCG
>CAYVDX010000354.1:0-4876 GCA_964450485.1 uncultured Calditrichaceae bacterium | reverse complement strand
AAAAATTACCCCGTTTTGTCTGCTTTCCAGGCTCCCCTCCCCCGGAAAGCCGGGGCGGGGAATTTAATGGATTTTGCAAGCAAATTTTTTAGGGTTTACGCGCATGAAAGGGGGCGGGATGTAATCGCCCGGTGCAACGCACCGGGAAAACGGGTTGTCGGTTGATCATTAGCTCCGGTTATCCGGGGCTTGGGTTTAGCTTGATATTTATGTTCCCAGGGCGTTGCCCTGGGCTTTTATATGCTTCCCTTTCAGGAAAAGCCGTTTAGTAAACACCCGGGGTAGTAATCGCTGAATAGTAACGAATCAAATTCGTATTACATGGGCGTTTTCGACAGCTTTTTGTGAATGCTATTGACTTTCACCAACGCGGCCGAGCCATACCAGGGATGCAGTTCAAGGGTCAACTGCCCCGCTTTGATTGCCGGGTCTGTCTCGGTCAGTTCACGAGCTTCTTCAATGGTCGGAACGTTGAAGATGTAAATCCCGCGCAAATCACCGTCATCCAGGAATGGCCCGGCCAGGACGAGTTTGCCTTCCTTCGCCATCCGTCGGATATTTTCCAGGTGCGCGTTTTGCAACCGCACCGCTGCCGCAGGGTCCTCGGTGCGGTTGGGCCCGGCTTTCAAAAATGCCATTACGTACTTGCGCATGCCGTATTTATCCGCGCCGAGAGTTTTCGCCAGCGCCGCGTTATACGCATCGGACACGCCGTCGGCCTCGGCGGTTTTATCCGACGACTTTGTGCAGCCGGCGATGAACAGAATTAAAAACATGAGTAATAATTTTTGCATGGAATTGCTCCTAATTTATCCGTTAGCATTTTGTTTGATCGTTGTCATAACTCGCTTTGATACTAACGCCAGGCGCCCAAAATGACGCCCATGATCGTCAAGGCAACCGTGCTGTATCCCGCATTGATCAGAAAATGCGCCAGCGATTTTCGCTCGAAGAGATAGTGAATGCCGATCATCGTCGCTACCCAGCCAATGCCGGCTAAAAATCCGGCGATGGCGCCATAAGCGGCATCCGCTTGCGGGCCGATAAACATCGCCAGGTTAAAGGCGGCAAACAATGCCAGCAGAAAAGAGACGCCGAACACCTTGCCCATGTTCCCCTGTTGTAAATCTGCTTCGGTAAACCCACACGCCTTCATCCAGGCGTTGCCGAACAATCCTTTGGAATACCACGCGCCGCCTAACAAAAATGCAGAAATCGCGGCGCCGAAAATGGCCAACCAATTCAAGCTTCCAAACGCTTGTGACATATCCATACATTATTCTCCTTTTCAGTTAAAATTTACCCTGCGGGAATTGCGCGGGGAAGAAAAAGAAGATAATGATCGATTTTTAAAAAATATTGTAAAAATGTTACCTGCTCAATCGAGCGGGAAAAAGTTGATGCGCTCGCTGGCCAGGTGCGCTTTGAGAAATTCGCCGGGGTTGTAACCGGAAAACGCTTTGAAATCACGGATAAAATGCGCCTGGTCAAAGTAGCCGCACTCGGCGCTGATTTGCGCCCAGGAAATGAACGCTTTGTTTTCAACTTTTTGTAAAATTTCATTGAAGCGCATGATGCGTTGAAACAATTTCGGGGGGATCCCAACGTGTTTTTTGAAAAGATGAATAAATTGCTTACGCGAATAGCGCGACTGTTTTACTAATTCCGCCAGGTTTGCATTGCTGTTGTTGATGATGCAATCCACAGCCTCCCGGATAACCGTTTCCGGGGCTAATGAAAAATTTGCCCGCTCAATCAGCCGGTTTTCCGCTAACTGAAATTTGGTTTTAAAATCTGCCGCGGCAAGAAGGCGTTCTCGAAAATCAATAATCGGCGTGCCAAAAATATCGCCAGCATCGATGATTTTATCCGTTAAATTATTCACGGGTGAATGCAAAAACGGATATCCGCCGCCGGGTTTGAAACTGATGACAAACATTTCCGAATCCGGGTGGGCGCTGAAAGTGATATATTTGCTGTGCATGCCGGATATCCAGACGCTGGTAAATTTGTCGCGAACCGCGCGCGTTTCATTTTCATACACGGTTCGTTCAATGCCATCCAACTCAAAAATGAGATTGATTAAGCCGTCCGGAACTTTGCGCTCGATGGTGTGTTCCGGTTGGTAGCCTTTGAAATAGATAAATGATTCGATGAAATTATTCAACGGCGGCGCCGGAACATGGCGCTCAAAGATGATCATTGTTGAAATCGCATCAATTCGTTTGCCGTCACTCATGCGTTAATTCCTTTCTATCGAAGGGCGGTTTTTGGGAAAGCTTTTAAACCGGGCATTTCCGCTAACCGGCGCGTTGAGATTGATCGAGAAAAAATCATGCCGTGTTGGCCGGATTACTTCCTTAATATCTTATTTTTGTTAAATATATGAGAAATTTAGACAAAGCCGCCAGGATATACAAGGTTTAATGAAATGGGTTTAGAGAATTTTAAAGTAGGGTATTTTAAGAATAATGGGTAAGCTAAATCTTCACAAAAAAAATATGCCCGGTAACACGAGCAACCATTTCCGAAAAAAGGAGCTTTTTGATGCATTCAGAAAAATTCATATTTGAAAATAAACGCGGCGAAAAATTGTCTGCCCGGCTTGATTTTCCGGTTGAAAGACATCCGCTGGCGTACGCGCTGTTTGCCCACTGCTTCACTTGTTCCAAAAATTTGCATGCGGTGCGAAACATCAGCCGCGCGTTGACCGAGCAGGGGGTGGCGGTGCTGCGATTTGATTTCACCGGTCTGGGCGAGAGCGAAGGTGATTTTGCCGACACCAACTTTTCGTCAAATATTGCGGATTTAATCGCGGCGGCGGATTTTTTAGGCAAAAATTTTGAAGCGCCGCGGATTCTCATCGGCCATTCGCTGGGAGGCGCGGCCGTATTGCAGGCCGCGGGAGATATTCCGGCCTGCAAGGCAGTTGCCACCATCGGCGCGCCCTGCGATCCCGCGCATGTTGCCCATCTATTACAGGACGCCAGGGAAGAAATTGAAGAGAGGGGAGAGGCGCAAGTCAATCTGGCCGGCCGCATTTTTACGGTGAAAAAGCAATTTTTAGAAGACCTTGAAATGACGGTAATGCGGGAAAAGATCGCCAATCTCAAACGCGCGCTGCTCATTTTTCATTCGCCGGTGGATGATACCGTCGGAATCGAAAATGCACAGCGTATTTATAAAGCAGCGTTGCATCCCAAAAGCTTTGTTTCGCTGGACACGGCAGATCATTTATTAACCAACGAGGCGGATTCCCGCTATGTCGGCGAAGTGTTGGCTGTCTGGGCAAAAAAATATATCGAACTTGGCATAAAATCGACAAAAATGGACGTCCAAAAAGAGGAAGGAACTGTAGTTGTTCAAACCGGCTCGGAAAAATATTATACGACAATTATGGCAAATGGACACGCATTAATCGCGGACGAACCGGAACATTTTGGCGGCAAAAACCTGGGCGCGTCACCGTATGAGTTGTTGTCGGCCAGCCTGGGCGCCTGCACGTCGATCACCCTGAGAATGTATGCGGATCGCAAAAAGTGGCCGCTGAAATCAGTGATTGTGCGTTTGAAGCATCATAAAATTCACGCGAATGATTGCCAGGCATGTGAGTCAAAAAACGGGAAAGTGGATCACATCGCGCGCGAGCTGGAACTGTTCGGCCCGCTGGATGATGCGCAAAAACAGCGTTTGCTGGAAATTGCCGATAAATGCCCGGTGCATAAAACGCTGCATTCCGAGATCATTATCAAAACGAGACTGCGGGATTAAAACGCTGGCGGTTTCCAAAACCTCCCGCGTTTGACGTGAAATTAAAAAACAAAATAAAGCAACAATGACCGCGCGCAAAGGGCGCGAAAATAGATTGCGTATCATTCCTAACGTAAGTGAATTGGGTTGAATAAACATCAGGGATGATATGCACAAAACTCGCCATTTTATTACGTTGTTTTTGCTTTCCGCTTTTTTGATCACTTTGCCGCTCTTCGCCGCCGCTTATCACCTCGAAATATCCTGGCAGAAATCTTCGCCGGAATTTGTTGACCTTGAAGTGCAGGTCAAATCGGATAATCCTTCAATGAAAATGGGTTCGGGCAACCTGTTTTTTACCTATGATCCTGACGCGCTCGTTTCGCCGGTCATTGTTTCCGGGCAATTCAACAATCGCAATTACGCCCCGGTGACCCTGACAATGCCGTTCGGTCCGGGCAGTATTTCGCTGAATTTTGAATTAGAATCCCCGGGGAACGGTTTCGCGCTTTCCGATGAATATCAAACCGTCGCAACCCTGCGTTTTGCTATTAAGAACGCGGCGGCAGACCCCGGTTTTCGCTGGCAAACCGGCGATGATCTCGCGTTCACAACGGTGCTTTTTTCGGATGATGAATCCACGCCTGTTGAAATAGCGGCCGCGAACATTTCGGAAACCGCGAACGCCGCGCAAAAAAATCCCGCTCTGCCCGAAGCATTCAAATTATATCAGAATTATCCCAATCCATTCAATCCCGCTACAACCATCCGCTTTGCCGTGCCGTCTGCCGACGCCTCGTCTCAGCGTGTTCAACTTACCATTTTTGATGCACGGGGCGCAAAAGTCAGCACGCTTCTTGACGATAATGTGGAAGCAGGCGTTCACGAAATTCGCTGGAACGGGCGAAATGACCGCGGCGCATCAGCCGGGTCGGGCGTATATTTTTTGCAAATGCGCACCGGAAACTTTATTCAAACGCGGCGAATGATTTTGATGCGCTGAGATGTTTGCTTTTCAAATTGATTTACAATTGAACGCGTGTTGAAGTGCTTTGGTGTTGAAGTGCTTTAGTCATTAGTTTCGTGGGTTTTGAAATCCGTTTACGCCAACGGCGTTATACATCAC
>CAYVDX010000353.1:0-4877 GCA_964450485.1 uncultured Calditrichaceae bacterium | reverse complement strand
CTCACCCCATCAAATCAAAATCGCCGCCGAGCACATGGTCGAGGCGGCCGGTGCGCCAGTTGCGAACGCTGTTGCGCACCAGCGGAGACGGCGCTTCGCGGTAGCGGCGCACGATGGCAAGCTGACCGTTTTTTTCCGCGTTGGCAAATGCCTGCAATGCCTGTTGATGCAGCGCATCCGAAAAATTGCCGGCCGGCTCCGGCGGCTGCGGGGCAATGCGCACCCGCGCCTTGCAGCGGCGAACCGTATTTCTTTCCGCCGGAAATTCCAGCACATGCAGCCCCGCTTCTTTTTCCAAAATGTCATAAGCCGCGTAACCGGCGACGGCAATCAGCATCCGAAATGGCGTTTTTCCGCCGGATTTTCGTTCTTCCAAAATTTTGTGACGCATGCGCCGCTTTTCCGCCCATTGCAAATACATCAAGGCGATTTGCGCGGCAAACGTATCGTTCTGTAAATCGGAGATTTGCGAATCCCGCCCGGCTTCCACCAACACAAAGGCGTCCTGGGGATGATTTTCCAGGGAACCGCGCGCCGCTGCTTCGAGCAGGTAAATTTGATGCGCCAACCGCTGCATGAGCGTGCGGGAAAAATGCCGCCGTTTGCCCGGCTTCGTTCCCACCAATCGCTCGGCCAGTCGCCGGGCCGTGGCAAATCCCGCGTCGATGCGATCCATGTATTCCGCCTGTCCCAAAATCTCGAAGCGATTGGGCGAATCCCAAAAACCGGGCGACGCGGTTTGGCTGAGCAAATGCTGCTTTCGCTGCCGCCAGTCTCGGTTTTCCACGGTTTGGGCGAGATTTTCCAGTTTTACCTGCAAAAACGCGGCTTCCGCGTCATTCCCGCGGGCGTCAAAAATAATGTGGGACAGCGTCAAGCCTGCCCCGGTTTCCGCGCTTGCGGCCGCGGGTGATTCGGCCGGCTCGGTCTCAGGCAGGTCCGGGTCGATAAATTCAACCTCAATCTGCTTCCCCTTGCTGCGCACGAACAAAAACTGATCGCCTTCGGGAAATTGGTGATTGACGATGGTCATGGCCAGCGGCGAAAGCAGGTATCTTTCGATGGCGCGTTTGAGCGGGCGGGCGCCCAAATCCGCGGTAAATCCTTTATCCAACAAAAATTCGATGGCGGAATTGTCGAATTCCACTGCCCAGGCGCGGCTGCGCAGACCGCGGCGTTGCAGCACATCTTCCAACTCCCGGCGCAGCACATCGCGCATCACCGAACGGCTGAGCGGCTGAAACACCACCACGCGATCAATCCGGTTGAGAAATTCCTTGCGAAACGTTTTGGAAATGGCTTTGGACACTTTTCCGGCGGTAAACACCTGCTCGCCGGTGGTAAATCCGATGCTTGCGCCGGTGGGAATCACCCCGCCTAAGTTGGAGGTCATAATAATGATACAGTGCCGGAAATCCGCGGTGTTGCCATGCCGGTCGGTCAGGCGGCCGTCGTCAAAAACCTGGAGAAAAATATCCCAGGCGTTGGGGTGTGATTTCTCGAATTCATCCAACAGCACCACGGAAAACGGCTGTTTACGGATGAGATTGACCAATGCGCCGCTGTCCCGCGCGCCGTCGTCGCGGCTGCCCAGGATGCGATCCAGCGAATCGGGCGTTTGAAATTCGCTCATGTCCAGCCGGATCATGCGCTGCTCGGAGCCGAATAAAAATCCCGCCAGGGTTTTGGCGATTTCCGTTTTTCCGGTTCCCGTGGGGCCGGCAAACAGAAAAACGCCCTGGGGCCGCCCCGGATCGGTCAGCCCGGCTTTGATCATGGCCACGCGTTCCACCAGGCAATCAACCGCTTCTTTTTGCCCCATCACGCGTTGATAAAAGGTCGTGTGGAGTTGCTCAAGATCAAGCCCTTGCCGTTCATCCAAAATATTGATCGGCAGCCCGGTAAGCTGGGAAAGCGTCACCAACATTTCATCGATGCTGATGGCCTGCACCGGCTGATCGCCGCCGGAAAGCCGCTTGTGGGTGAGATCGAGAAATTGCAGCAAATTGCCGGGCGCGGCTTTGTCGCCCAGGTATTGCCGCGTCAACTGAAACGCTTCCCGCAGCGTTTCCTCGGAAATGACCGGTTTGTGGGCGTCGCTGCTTTTGCTGCTTATCCATTGCCGCGCCAGTGCCAGGGTTTCCTCATTTTGCAGCGGCGAAACCCGGTAAATTTCCATGCCGGCGCGAATGCGCGGCGCGCGTTGGATCAATCGCTCAAACGCGGCCGGATGTGTTTCCCCCAGCAGGGTAATTTCGCCCCGTTCGACGTAGGGGAAAATCATATCCAACATGCTGACCGGGCTGTATTTATGGCTGCCGGCAAACCGCAGTTCGTGAAATTTCGGCGCCACCCAGAGCACCTTGCGCCGCCCGCTGATTTTTTGCATCAATGATTGAACGCGCTCTTCCAATTGCCCGATATACATCTGCCCGGCCAGCACATCCGAGCTTCCCGCTTCAAAAATGACCCAGCCGCTTTTTTTCAACCGGTCGGCCAGCACGTGAGCAATGGCTGTTTTCCCAACGCCGGATTCCCCGACTAACAGCACGGAACGTGGATTTTCATCGTTCAGAGTGCGCTCCAGATTTTGTACGAAAGATTTTAATTGCGCGTGTTCAATCCAATTTTCACCCGGTTCATCTCCCCATAATCGCCCCACGGATTCCAAAAATTTGACGTCCACCGTCGCTTGCCGCCATGCTTTTAGTTCTTTGAGCAACGGTTTTGCAAGCTTTTTGTCCAATTCATTCAATGCCAATTCGATTGCGCCGGCGTTTTCCATTGAAACGTTTTTCAACGCATCGCCAAAGGTCAACTTTTCGCCTTTTTCCAAGCGCCACTGCAAAAAATCGTGCAGAAATTGCTGCAAAATCGATTCCGTCCAGAATTCGTTCATATTTGCCAAAACCGCGCCGATCAGCGGCTCGGAAATGCGTGCATTCAGGGTGCGCAGGGCAAAATAAACCGTGTAAAACGCTTTGTCGTTGATTTGGGAAAGAATCGGCTCGAGCAGGTCGGCGGCGTCTTTCCGCCGCGCCAGCGTTTCCAGCGCCATGCAATTGATGACGAAGTTGAAGCCGCTGTAATATTTCAGCAGGTCTTCGGTGCTGTATTTGTCGGAACCGAGCAGCGCAACGCCTTTTTGAAATTCCGGGTGATTGAGCAAATCCGTGGGATAGGCGCTTTTTTTTGCATAATCTTCAATTTTGGCGGCCAGTTCGTGCAAAGCGTCCCCCCCGCCCGATTCCTGATTGGGCGCAGCGGTGTTGTCCCTTGTTTCGCCGGCATTATTTTGATGCAGGTTATCGTTTCGCCGGCCAACAAGCCGGTGAGCAACAATAACGATCAGCAAAATAAAGATAAAAGCAAATATGACATCCACAACCTGTCCTCAACATTCATCGATGAACGTGGCGATTTCCGCCAACGGTTTTTTGGCGATATTTGGTACCACGGCGTCCGCCGCCGGATAGCCGACGACCAACAAAAGATAGGGGCGTTCATTAGACGGGCGGCCGAGAATTTTGTTCAAAAAGTTCATGGGGCTGGGCGTGTGGGTCAGGGTCGCCAGTCCGGAATGATGCAACGCGTTGATCAAAAAACCGGTGGCGATGCCGACGGATTCCTGCACGTAATAATTTTTGATTTTTCTCCCATCTTTCCCTAATTCGTAGCTTTGGGCAAAAATAGCGATCAGGTACGGCGCGGTTTCCAGAAACGGTTTGTGCGCATCCGTGCCTAACGCAGCCAGGGCGTCCAGCCATTCTTGCGGGGCGCGCCCGTGGTAAAATTCCCGTTCCTCCGCCTCCGCCGCTTCACGAATTTGCTTTTTGATTTCCGCATTTTCGATCACCACAAAATGCCAGGGTTGGCGATTTGCCCCATTCGGCGCGGTTCCGGCCGCAAGCAAGCATTTTTCAATCACTTCCCGCGGCGCCGGGCGGTCGGAAAACTCCCGAACCGTGCGCCGCCGGCGAATATCTTCATAAAATTCTCCGGCGCGCTTTTTCATTTCTTCAACCGGATATTCGCGAAATTGTTTTAACGGTATCATGCTGAGCTTTTTCAACGATCATCTCCAAAATTTTCAATAGCTTGGCCATTTTTTAATGATAAAAAAGATAACCCAATTGCCGGTGATAAAAAAGTGATACTTTTCTTGTTTTGAATGATGGTTTTTTTTAAAAAGTTGTCCTATATTTAACAATACTTCATCCGGCGGAAATGGAATTCACGCGTTTTTTTTGACAAATTTTTTGGGAGCACATTGTGAAAAAATCGACCATTTTAAAAACACTGCTCATTTTTCTTGCGGCAATCAATACCGCAATTTTGGCGTATCCACAAAAAGAATCCACGAACATAAAAAACGCTGCACCGGATTCAAGTCAATACCGGCAAATTCCCGTAAAAAACGGCGACGTTTGCGTGGTTTGTGATATGCCGCTTGGCAAGGACGGGCTGGCCATTCTTTACAAAGGCCGCCGCGTGCCGTTTTTTAATCGCGAACAATTTCGCGTTTTTTTGGATAATCCCGCGAAATATTTTGCGAAATTGCAACCGCGCGCGGCCCTGTTTGACGAAAACGCCGTGGCGCAAAAATCAATGCAATTCGGCTGGCTGTTTTTTGGCGTGTGGGTAACAATTGCGTTGATTTGCGGCGCAATTTCCGCGGGGATGGCTTTGCGAAAAGGATTGCCGCCGGTGAAATGGTTTTTTGTCGGGCTGCTCGGCTGCGTTTTCGGGCTGATTTTCGCGGCGATTCAACCGGCGAAAAAAACGGTCGAGTTGCCGGAAAAGTTGGGGAAAATTTCCACGACGCCGGCGCCACAGCCCTGCCCAAGCTGCGGCGAATATAATCATCCCACCGCGAA
>CAYVDX010000352.1:0-4887 GCA_964450485.1 uncultured Calditrichaceae bacterium | reverse complement strand
AAATTTCGACAAAACCGTAAATTGATCCTGTTACGCTAAAGACAGAGTCTTGCTTCTTGAAACCGAATTCGTTACCGGCGCTTCCGGGGAAAACAAAGCCCTATGTGTTAGCCCACCGCGGCAACAAAGTCTTGTGCCCGGAGAACACCCTGGCGGCGTTTCGACAGGCGCTGGAGGATGGCGCGGACATCATCGAAACCGACATCCATCTCAGCGCCGACGGCGTTTTTGTGTGCATTCACGATGCAACTTTGGACCGAACCACCAACGGCCGCGGGCCGGTCTGCGAAAAGTCCCTCGCGGAATTAAAGAAACTCAGCGCGCATTACCATCACCCGGAATTTCAGGGTGAGCAAATCCCCACGCTCAGCGAATTAATGGCCCTTTTGCCGGAAAATGCGGCAGTGGCGCTCGAGCTGAAAAGCGATCGTTTTTTGGAAATCCAAGTCTGCAATAAATTAGTGGCGGTGTTACAGGAAGGCGGCGTTTTGGAGCGAACCGTGGCGCTTTCTTTTTCCCTGCCCAGGATTAAAACACTTCAAACCGTCCAGCCGGATTTGCATATCGGCTGGATCACATTATCAAAAATAATACCGATCAAATCGGCCAATCTGTTGGGACCCTTTTGGCCGATTTTGTTGGCGAACCCTTTTTATGTCAAGATTGCCCACTCCCGAAATCAGGCCGTTTGCCCGTTGGATCCAAACCCGGACCCACGGCTGTGGTTGTATCATTTGTTGGGCTGCGATGCGGTTTTGACCGATAATCCGCAATCCACCTGCCCCAAAATGCAACGTTTAAAAAAGCGCAATTAGGCTTCTTCAGAGGTTTTTTCTTCTTTCTTTTGAAGATAAAACTCGTCGGGTTTCATGCCCTGGTGAATCACAATTCGCCCATCTTCTCCGACAATGACATCCGTGCGGACGCCTTCATTATTCCAGAAACAACGGCTGCGAACATCGCGTTTAAAAACGCCGCGGCCAAAATCATAATCAATTTTATCCCAATCAAAATGTTCGGCGGCGAGACCCAAAAATGTTTTTAAATCCTCGACCCGTTTCTCGTTAAATCGTTCCAGCTTTTTTACCTCACGCTGGTTCTTTTCCTTGCCGACCGTCATTGAAGGGCTCCATTCCTTGATAACCAACCCGGCCACCCAACTGGTTAACAGGCGATCCTTTTGCGCGGCTGCCTTCCGCTTCTTTTGACCGGATGAAGCATGTCCGTTTTGGATTTCTTTTTCTAGCGCTTCGGCGGATTTTCCGGAAAGCTCCAGCATTTTTCGGGCCCGCCATTCAATGGCAAGCCGCTTGGCCGCTTCCTCGCTGCGGGATTTTTCGCCAAAATAGAATGTCTTGTCCTTGCGTTTTCCGTTTTCGTTCCAGGTGGCCACCCAATAGGTAACGTGTTTCCCCCGGCTGACCGTTTCGCACTTGTGAACGCCCACGACCCCGGAAGTATTCGCGCTGCCGGGTTTTCGGCGGTATTTTGGTTGATTTTGCCGCGGTGAATAATCCGCGAATTGTTCCCGGATTTCCCGCGTCAGTTTTTCAAGATGTTCTTTTGCCGCCGCTAATGCGTGGGATTTGCTTTCAAAACGATGATCGCTAAAATACTTGGAAAAAGTTTTCCCCCCGCCGTACACTCTTACATACCAACCATGCATTTTCTTTTTCTCGGAGTCAATCCGGGAAATTCCCTTGATTTTTTCCATTATTTCCTCGTCATTAAATAAATATATTCAGACCATTTTCTCATGAATTTAACGCACAAGAATGAGAGAATCTTTAAGAGAACCAATATGACATCAACTGTTTATAATTTTCAAGGTATTTGGACAACAACAAACATGTGCAGCGGTGGATACACTTTGTTGCCCGGTTTGAAGTGAGACCGTGAATATTATAACGATTCAGAATAAATTGCAAGATTTTTTTTCTGTAATCTGAATTTTGTGAGTTAAACAACTTTGGCGCAAGGGATGAACGAAAATCATTCGCATCCGCTGAAAAAATTTTACAATTTTTGCAAATCTAAAATACCCGTTATTATCCCCAACTTACCTTGTCTGGTTGGTAATTCCGCTTTATATTAGTCTGCGTATGTTAATAAAAACAATTTTGCAAAATTAAACACGAAAAACATTTCCCAACAAAGGAGGAGCCTTTCTATGCAACAACGCCCACCGTTTGATTTAAACGATTTTCGTCCGAGGAATTTTCCCTCCGGCGTGGCTCGTTGGGTAGTCCCGTTATTTATATTAGCCCTGCTGCTATTTTCTTCTTTTTTTACCGTGGATACCGAGGAGGCCGGGGTTATTTTACGATTTGGCAAATATAACCGCACCGTGGATCCGGGATTGCGCTTTAAGCTGCCGCTGGGAATCGAAAGCGTTTACAAAATACCGGTCCGCCGGCAGTTAAAGGAAGAATTTGGATTTCGCACCGTTTCCGCGCGGGTACGCACCCAATATTCCCAGCGAAATTATTCCGATGAATCCTTGATGCTGACGGGTGACCTGAATGCAGCGGAGGTAGAATGGATTGTGCAATATCGTATCCGCGACGCTTATAAATTCCTGTTCCGGGTGCGCAATGCCCAAAAAACATTTCGCGATATGAACGAAGCGGTTATTCGCGAAATTGTTGGCGACCGCACGATTAACGAAGTGCTGACCATCGGCCGGCAGGAAATATCCACTACATCAAAGGTGGAATTGCAGAAGCTGTGCAACCAATACGAACTTGGCTTGCAGGTTGAGCAGGTCGTTTTGCAGGATGTTAATCCCCCGGACCAGGTAAAGGCATCGTTTAACGAGGTCAACGAAGCGCAGCAGGAACGTGAAAAACTTATCAACCAGGCGCGCTCTGAATACAACCAGGTGATTCCAAAAGCCCGCGGAGAAGCCCAGCGCAAGATTGAAGCAGCCAACGGTTATGCAAAGGAACGCGTAAACCTCGCGGAAGGGGAAACAGCGCGGTTTAATTCAATTTTTTCAGAATATCGCAAAGCGCCGGAGGTGACGCGACAGCGAATCTATTTGGAGACCATGAACAAGGTTTTCCAAAAGGCCGGTAAAAAAATTATCATGGACCAAAAAGCAAAAAATATTCTGCCGCTGTTAAACCTCAACGACGGAGGAACGAAAAAATGAAGGGGATCAAACCTTATTTAATTTTTATACCGGTAATTGTTATCGCCATCGTTGTACTTTCCTCCGCGTTTGTTGTTAATGAGGCGGAACAAGTGGTCATTACTCAGTTTGGCGAGCCTGTGGGCGACCCGATTTTCGAACCGGGAATTCACTTTAAAATTCCCTTTATCCAGGAAGCGCGCTATTTTGATAAGCGTTTTTTAGAATGGGACGGCGACCGAAATGAAGTGCCGACCCGGGATAAACGATTTATTTGGGTTGATACCTATGCGCGCTGGCGGATCAAAGACCCCTTGCTGTTTTTGGAACGCGTCCAAAACGAGCGGCTTGCCCAAACACGTTTGGACGATTTTCTGGATGGAGAAACCCGCAATGCCATCGCCAGTCATGATCTTGTAGAAGTGATTCGCTCAACGAATCGTAAATTTCAGATCGATGATGAACTATCAAAGGGCGAAGAGTCGGAAATATTTGTAGATATTAAAGTTGGACGTCACAATATCACCCGGGAAATTATTGCCGCCGCCGCCCCGCAGTTAGATTCCCTGGGGATCGAATTGCTGGATTTGCGTTTTAAACGCATTAAATATGTTGAATCCGTTCAGCTCACCATTTATGAAAGAATGATCACTGAACGAAAACGCATCGCCGATAAATATCGTTCCGAAGGTCAGGGGGAAGCATCCAAAATTTTGGGGGATAAAGAACGCGACTTGAAGCAAATTCAATCGGAAGCAGCCAAAAAAGCCGAGCAAATCCGCGGCGAGGCGGACGGAAAAGCCGCGGCAATTTATGCCGCCGCCTATGATCGCAATGCCCAAACCCGTGAGTTTTATCGCTTTCTGAAATCGATGGAGTCTTATGAAAACGCTATTACCAAAGACGATTTTCTGATTCTCTCGACCGATAGCGATTACTTCAAATTTTTGCAGAATCAATCCGGGCGGTAGCTGTTTGGGTAAAACTTTCTTTTTTTCCGATGTGCATTTAGGCGCAGGTGACGCCGTTGCTGAAAAAAACAAGCAAAAAAAGTTGCTTTCCTTTCTCGACTACGTGGCTGAGAACGGAGAGCGGCTGTTCATTCTGGGTGATCTGTTTGAGTTTTGGTTCGAATATCGCACCGTGATCCCGCGCGGCTACACGCCGATTCTCAGCGCGTTGGAACGCTTGCGGGAACGCGGCATCGACCTGCATTACGTCGCCGGTAACCACGATTTATGGATCCGCGATTTCTGGACAGGCGAAATGGGCATCCGGGTGCATTTTGAGCCGATTGAATACACCATCGCCGGCAAGCGTTTTTTTCTGCATCACGGCGACGGCGTGTTCAAAAAAGACCGCGGCTATCGCCTGCTGAAGCGGGTTTTTCGCAATCGCGCCAACATTTTTCTTTACAGCCTGCTGCACCCGGATATCGGCATTCCATTGGCGAAATGGGCGGCGAACCTCAGCCGGAATCATCAAAAAGACGAACCGTTTTATGACGACGATTATCGCGAATTGGCGGCGAAAAAATTCAGCGAAGGCTTTGATTACGCAATTTTCGGGCATCTGCATCATCCGCTATTGACGGATTTCGGCAACAAATTTTACGTCAACTTGGGCGATTGGATGGGGCATTTTACCTACGGCGTATTTGACGGAGAGAAATTTCAACTGTTAAGGTGGGATTCAGACGGCTTGTAAGCCCTTAAAAGGGCTATAAAAGGTTTTTAGCATCCTTTCAACCCCAC
>CAYVDX010000351.1:0-4889 GCA_964450485.1 uncultured Calditrichaceae bacterium | reverse complement strand
ACAGGATTATTATTTAAAGATTTGTTGATCATTCTTTTGAAATGTCATGTATATCCCGTTGATCCTGTCGAAATCCTTTGAAATTTAACATTGTCAAGATAAAATTTCTCATTAAAATTGAGGTGGCAGTATGCATCAAAAAGGGAAACTGACCGCAATTTGGCTAAAACGAATGCGCCTGGGACCGATGGATGCGCGACAAAGTGCAAAATTAGTCGCAAATAAGGGACTGGCCGGAAATGCAAACCAGAGCGGAAAACGGCAGGTGACCATCATTGATCAGGCGGTTTTTGAACGGCTTCGCGAAGAACTTTCGGATAAAATTACACCGGAAATGCGCCGGGCCAATCTGATGGTGAGCGGTATTACGCTGGCAAATTCGCGCGGCAAAATATTACAAATCGGCGAATGCCGGATTGAGATTTACGGTGAAACCCTCCCATGCCGGCGAATGGATGAGGCTTATTCCGGTTTGCGCAATGCCCTGGAACCCAAGTGGAACGGCGGCGCGTACGGCGTGGTGTTGAACGATGGCGAGATCTCTGTGGGCGATTCGGTGCGGTGGATCGAATGATTGAAAATTGAAAAATGAAGATTGAAGAAAAATTACAAATAGTTGGATGTCGCGATGATAAAAATTATCGACGTTGCGGTTTACCGATTCGCTCTGCCCTTGGTCAAGCCCCTAGCGTTGATGGGGCGGGAAATGGCGGACCGCCGCGGGCTGCTAATTCGCTTTCGGGGCAACGCCGGTTTTGAAGGATGGGGCGAGATTGCGCCGTTCCCGGGGTTACACCGCGAATCGCCGCGGGAAGCCGAGTCACAGATTTGTTCGCTGGCGAATGAATTTTTCGGAAAATTATTGCCGGGTGGGCTGGAAAAACTTGACGGTGGTTTTGATAACCTATTGATAAAATTTGGTTTATTTCCATCGACTCGATTCGGCGTTGAAATGGCGATGCTTAACCTGATTGCGGCCGCCCGGCGGATTTATTTAAGCCAGTTGCTGACATCCTGCCCGACGGCGCAACTTTTTGTAAATGCGCTATTAAGCGGCACAAAAGCAGAAATGCTGCGGCAATTAATGGACATTTCCCCCCAAAATTACCGTTCAGTGAAGATAAAAGTCGGAAGATTGCCGTTCGTCGATGAGATTGAAGTGATCCGGGCTGCCCGGGATATGTTGCCGAAAAATGTAACATTGCGGTTGGACGCAAATCGCGCCTGGGCCTTGCAAATGGCGATTCGTTTTGCAAGTGCGATCGGGAACGATCGCATTGAATATATTGAAGAGCCGCTAAAAGACCCTGCTGAGTTGCCGGATTTTTTTCAAGCTAACAAAATGCCGTCGGCCCTGGATGAATCCCTCGCCGGAATTTCGCCGAAAACATACCGGCAGATGCCGGGCGTCGCGGCGTTTATTTTAAAACCGGCAGTGTTGGGCGGCATTGAAAAAACGATGCGTTTTGCACGAATCGCCAAAAGCCTTGGCATCAAACCGGTGATCAGCAGCGTTTTTGAATCGGGCGTGGGATTAACGGCCCTGGCAAACATTGCGGCGGCAATCAATGCGCCGGATACGCCGGTGGGATTGGGAACCTACACATGGTTCAAAGAAGATGTTTTGCAAACACCCTTTTGCGCGGAAGAGGGCCAAATAAATGTACTGGCGATAAATAAAACTTGTAATTATTTGAAGATAAATAAATTAGAGCGAATCCTTTAAATGAAAAAACAGTTGCCGACAATGGAACTCGGTTTTAATTTAATCGTTAGTAAGTCGAATGATCTTTGAAATGGGGACGAAACGGTCTCGACGGGATGCGAAGAAGGATGGAACGGCGTGCCGGGATGCTCACTACCCCGTGATTAGTGGGAAAACGGTTTAGATGCCGACTATGATTATGCAATGGCAGCCTAAATAGGGCTACCCGTTCACCACAGCCCGCACCCATTCGGGGTGTGGATGAACGTCGCTAATGATGGGTCGATTTGCCGCGTTTTCCGGGCGTTGCAAATTGTATTTTCCGGGATCGCTTGCCAAGGGCTGGCCAAACTGCCCGCGGCGGGTTAAATTTAATCGTTTGGCTACGCATGTAGATGTACCATCAATCTCCTTCCCGGACCCGGGTTCGACTCCCGGCGTCTCCACAAAAATTGAAAATGGCGAGGGTAATTTTACTTTCGCCATTTTTTGTTGATTTTTGGAAATGGTTTTGAAAATCATCACGGTTTTAACGGCAGGTTTTACAAGGCTGCGACGGGAATAATTTGAACGTTTTCAGAAAGCGGCAATGCCGTTTCGGCCAAGCAGATGACGCCTCCCGGGCCAACCGGCATTTTTAGTTTTTCCAGCACGCTGAAATGCCGGATATTATCTTTCCCTGGCGCCGAGGTTTTTTTTATCTCCAACGGATAAATCATGCCATCCCGCACAATCAGCAGGTCAATTTCCTTTTTATCCTTATCGCGGTAAAAATACAACGGCGCCCGCCGCCCGGAGTGCCAGTAGCTTTTGAGAATTTCCGTCAGTATCCAGGTTTCCAAAATAGCCCCGGACATGGCCCCGGCTTCCAGTGTTTCCGGGCTTGACCATCCGGTCAGGTATGCGCATAAGCCGGTATCAAGAAAGTAGAGTTTGGGACTTTTTACCAGGCGTTTGGTCACATTGTTGTAAAACGGTTCCAGAATAAAAATAATTCCGGATGTCTGAAGGAGGGAAAGCCAGTTTTTAGCAGTATTTTGTGAAACGTCGGCGTCACGGGCCAAATCCGCCATGTTGAGCAGTTGTCCGGTACGAGCCGCCGCCGCGCGTAAAAATCGCAGGAATGTCATTTCGTTGCCGACGTTCGCCAGGTCGCGGATATCCCGCTGTAAATATGTCTGAACGTAAGAACTGTAAAACAGATCGCGATCGACTTCTTGCTCAAGCGCAATTGCCGGAAATGCCCCTCGCCAGATATCCCGATAGAGTTCTTTCAATCCAAGTGTGCCGCCATTTGTCAAACGTTTGGCAATAAGCCCGTCTGTTGACAAAAACGGGTCGGCATCACTGCTTTTGCCGATGTGTTCCCTGCGCGAAAGCCCCAGCAAATTGAGGATGCCCACACGACCGGCGAGCGATTCGGACACGCCTTTCATCAGGTGAAAATGCTGAGAACCGGTCAACCAGAACATGCCCGGTTGGCGTTCCCGGTCCACTGCCATCTTGATATGCGGCAAAAGCTCCGGGGCATATTGGATTTCGTCGATCAATACCGGCGGCGGGAAACGCTGTAGAAACAAGCCCGGATCTTCCTTTGCCAGGCTGCAAACCAGCGGATCGTCAAGCGTGACATACGGCCGTTCTTCGGGACGCAGATGATAAAGAAGCGTCGTTTTGCCAACCTGTCGGGGGCCGGTTACCAGCAGTACCGGGAATTGGTGTTCCGCTTTCCTGAAAAATATCTCAAGCGTACGAGAAATGTAGATCATCGCCAGCCTTTTCTTCGTCTATTTTGCATTTCAATTGCAATTTAGACGATAGCGGTCTGTTTGTCAAGCAAAAACCCGGAGTGAAAACGAATTTGATTTTCGAGATGCGACCGGGTATATTTCGGGTTAAGATTGATATAGCGAAATGTGAAAAACCTGTGAAGATTGGTGATCTTTTCGTAATAAATTTGTTGTTTATTACAGCCGAAACATTTCCGGTAAAGCGGGAATGTTTGAAGATGATGAAATATGAACAAAACGCAAGATAGGAGTTTAGCAATGAAATATATTCTCATGTTGACGATTGCTTTCAGCGTCATGCTGGCCGTTGGCGTAATTTATGGCGGCGATGAAGACCGGCTTGAAAAAGCAACCTTTGCCGGGGGCTGCTTTTGGTGCATCGAAGCGTCTTTTGAAAAAGTGGACGGCGTAAAGGAAGTAATTTCCGGATATACCGGCGGGCATCAAAAGAACCCGACCTATCACGAGGTTGGCAGCGGCAAAACCGGGCATTTGGAAGCGGTGCAAATCTCTTTTGATCCCCAAAAAATTTCCTACAGCGAATTGTTGGAATATTTTTGGCGGCAGTTTGACCCCACCGACGCCGGCGGCTCGTTTTTTGATCGCGGTTCGCAGTACACCTCGGCAATTTTTTATCATAATGAGACGCAAAAGAAATTGGCGGAAGCATCGAAAGCGAACCTGGAAAAATCGGGCCTGTTTTCCAAGCCGATTGTGACGCCCATTCGCCCGGCGGAAACGTTTTACCCGGCGGAAGATTATCACCAGGATTATTACAAGAAAAATCCCGGGCATTACAAGCGATATCGCGCCGGTTCCGGGCGAGATCAATTCATCAGGAAAATTTGGGGAAACATAATTAATAACAAACATAAATATACTAAAATGTCGGAGGAAGCATTGAAAAAGAAACTCACCCCGCTGCAATATAAAGTTACCCAGGAAGAGGGGACGGAACGCCCTTTTCAAAATGAATATTGGGACAACAAAAGAGAAGGCATTTACGTGGATATCGTCTCCGGCGAGCCGCTGTTTAGTTCGACGGATAAATTCAAATCCGGCACGGGCTGGCCGAGTTTTACCAAACCGCTGGCGGCGGAAAATATCATTGAAAAAACCGATCGAAAGCTTTGGGCGGTCAGAACCGAAGTGCGCAGCAAACATGCGGATTCCCATTTGGGACACGTTTTTAACGATGGACCGCAACCCACCGGTTTGCGATATTGCATCAACTCCGCGGCGCTGCGATTTATTCCCAAAGAGGATTTGGAAAAAGAGGGATATGGGGAATTTGTGAAGCTGTTTAAATAAAGATCAGACATTTTTGAGTTTAGAATTACAGTGGCAGTAGCAGATTCTCTTTATCTGTTGCTGCCTTTTGTTTTTGATACGCC
>CAYVDX010000350.1:0-4904 GCA_964450485.1 uncultured Calditrichaceae bacterium | reverse complement strand
TGCGGGAGGGAATTGACCGTCAATTGGAAACGCTTTGGCAAAACATGCCGGACATTCGGGAATTCGGCGTGGAAAACTGGCTGGATCTGCTGGCCATCCGCACCCGTTTTCCCAACATGGGAGGTCCGGAACAATCCCGTTCGGATAGCTGCCTGGTAAATTACATGCCCTTTATTCAGCCCTCATTTTTGCGTAAAGTGTTTGAAACGCCGCTTGCGGAGCGGCAAAATGGCAAAATATTCCACAACATTATTCGACGCTGCCAACCGAAGCTGGCGCAGTACCCGCTGGTGAAAAACGGGATCATTTATCCGTATCAACTAAAGACTGTTTCCGCGACTGTCTGGATGAAAATCAAACGCAAATTCGGCGGGGCGTACCCCGATCATTCGACCGTTCATTTTTTGAACACGTTGTCCGATTACGTACAAGATTTGGCAAATTCACAATCGGTGAGAGAATTTTCTTATTACGATTATGCTAAAATCAAAAGGCTGACAGAAGGCTTTTATCGTGGTGATATTTCCTTGTCTGGCGAATTAAACTGGTGGCTGGCGTTTGAAACCTGGCGGCAGACTTTTTCAAAGTAACACAAAAAAAGGCAAAATTTTTGTAGCAAAAGTAGGTTTGTGTAGGCGTGTATGATTTATAATATTTTTTTTAGAAGGAGGTCTGGTGATGAAAAAGCTATTTATTTTTTCGCTGAGTTTGATCTTATCAATTCCCCTGTTTGCTCAACTTCCCTGGAGTACTCCGCAATTTTTGTGTGATACAACCGGGGATAACCGTAACCCGGCGTTTGTGAGAAATTTTATTAATGTCGGCGATTACAATATTTTGATATGGGAAAGGGATTTTGGAAGCCATTCGACGATTTTTATGAAAAATTTTGCTGACCCCGATTCCGAAATCGCGGTCAACCCATTCATGGCGGAAGGATTCTCGCAGCAACCGAAAGGGAGTAATCTTACGGAAACGGGTCCCGCATTATTGGTATGGCAATCAAATGAATCCGGCAATTTTGAGCTCTATTCAATCCTTTTTGAAAACGGACAATTCAAAAACTTTCAGCAGGTTACGAATAATCCGCTTGATGACGTAAATGCAGAAATTCTAAACAATCATTTGGTTTGGGAACGGGACGGCAGCATCTATTATCGGTCATTTTCCCTGGCAGATTCTACCTGGCTTCCCGAGACACTTATTGACAGCATCGGCTGCGCAAACCCGGTAATCGGGACGCCCATTTATTTGACGGTTGTCTATGAAAAAGCGGAGGCGGACAGTCATAAAATTTTTATGCGCGTGCAAAACAGTTCGGGAGAATGGCAGCCGCCCCAAAGTCTCTTCACTGTCGGCGATAATCGAAACCCTTCGTTTGAGGTAGGTTCTCAATCTAATTTACTGTTTCAGCATCGCCAAAACAGCGATTGGAACGTGATGAATTATTCTTTCAATTTTACGGATACCCACCTTCTGGATTATAGCAGCTTCGATGAAATAAACCCGGTTGGCGCTGATCCGCCATTTGTAACCCGGGGTGATTTTTTGGGACCTTCCCTGGTTGCATTTGAAAGTAATCTTAGCGGTAACCTGGAAATTTACAGCCATGACATGCCGTGGGATTATGATAATATTTACAACCTTTCTCAGTCACCGGCGCAAGATACAAATCTCATTTTTTCAGATTTTGCTTTTGCGGAAGCATCGTTTAACAATGTCGGACTCTGGCTCGCCTGGGAAAGCCGGGAGAATGGGAGCACACAAATTAAGGGCAGCTTTACGGAAGTCGTGATTGGTGATGTTAATGACACGCCGGATCACTTCATCCGGAATTTCAGTTTACACCAGAATTATCCAAACCCCTTTAACCCGACAACTGTGATAAGCTATCAATTACCTGAAATTAGCAGTGTTAATTTAACTATTTTCAATATCTTGGGGCAAAGCATTCGCGTGCTTGTCAATTCCCGGCAGGGAGCGGGGGCTTACCAAATTGAATGGGATGGTACGGATAATGCCGGTCGGTTGGTTGGCAGCGGCGTGTATGTTTATCGCTTACAAACTCAGCGCATTACATTGGAGCGCAAAATGCTGTTGCTTCGCTGAAGATGCGTGATCAAATTTTACATTTATTTTTGGATTAACCTGTCCGCTGATTGAATGTCGGTGAGAAAAGTAGAAAATCAGGCCGGCACCGCCGGCGAGGTAAAATCAAGCTGCTTTAAATTCCGGGATGGATTTTAGTGCGTCCAGTACTTTTCTCTGTGCTTCAGATAATCCTCGGTTTCCCATGGCAGGTGGTCCATTTTAAGGATGAGTTTCCAAAAATTCAGGGTGCGCTTGCCGAGCTGCCGCGCATAGCTTGAATTCAAAAATTCAGGTAAAAAATCATACAAACCGTATTCCCGATGCAGCCAATTTAAGCCGCGGAAGTTGCCGTATTCTAAAAAACGGGCGGTGATGTTTGATCATCTTCCCAGGTTAAATCCTCAACCGGGCGGTCCTAAAAAAGTGTATGAAATTCCGCGGGAAATTTCACGGTTTAACTCACTTTCTCCGTTCGGGATTCTTCTTTCCGGGCTTCGACATAAGTTTTTAAAACCGCATTTATTCGCGATTGATAGCCTTTGCCCTGCGCTTTAAACCATTCCAGTACTTCCCGGTCGATTCGTAAAGATATGGCTTTCTTCGGCCGGGGCAGCACAACTTTCGCCGTTTTCCAAAATTCCCGGTCAGTCGCCGGAATATCGGAATAATCGATTTCCGAATCCGGCATGTTTTTAAGCTCGTCAATGGTTTTTTCCTGTAAACTCATGATATGCCCCTCGTTCTTCTTTATTTGCTTTTCTTGCGGATACTATCCTTGTTTTCAGTACCGGACACTTTTCATTAACACCGCCCCGGAACGCCGGGGCGGTGATTTGAGGAAAACGGCATTTTAATGAACCGTTTCAACGGTTTTGACCCGCTTTCCAACTCCTGAAACCGTTGAAACGGTTCTCTTTTTGAGTGAATTTGCCATTTCCCCCAACTGAAGTTGGGGGTTAATGAGAAACTTCAAAAAGTGTCCGGTACTGAATCCTTGTTTTATCGTTTCGATCAGTGTGTACGACAACGATAATTATTGTATCTTCAAGCAGTCCTGAACTTATTTTTCTGACTTCTCCGTAGTCGTACCGGTCATCGATTCGTGTCAACACTTTGTCGGAAAAAATGCGCTTCGCTCGTTCAAAACTGATACCATGTTTTTGTATATTTTTTTGATTCTTGGCTTCATCCCATTCAAATCCCATAGACTAATTTACATAATGTATATACGCCTTGTAAGGTGTTATGTTCATTGTTTTTATCAAAAGGAGTGAATTTTGATTTGTTCCCAAAACAAAAAAGGCGAAGCCACTGCGGCATCGCCTTTTTTTCATGAAAATGTGCCCACCCCGCAAGCAGGGTGAACAGTTGTCTCACTTCATGAATGTCATTTTCAGGGTTTTGCTAAAGCTGCCGGCGGTAAAGCGATAAATATAAAGACCGCTGGCTTGCTGCACGCCCAGGTCGTTGCGGCCGTCCCACACGACTTCGTGATACCCCGCTTCCAGCTTGCCGTTCAGCAGGGTGCGCACTTTTTGACCGAGGATGCTGTAAATGGTCAGGCGCACATCGCTGGCATTGGGCAATTGGAATTTCAGCGTGGTGCTGGGGTTGAACGGGTTCGGGTAGTTCTGGGCAATGTCAAAGGTTGTCGGCAGTTGCGTAACCAAATCGTCGATACCGGTTTTTACGTCCACAAAAATTTCCAGGCTCTGCTCGACAAACAATCCTTCCGGATCGCTGACTTTGATGGTGATCGTGGAAACGCCCAGGAAACCGGAAACGGGCGTAATGGTCACATCGCCGGTCTGGTCATCATAGGTGAGGGTCAGTTCCGCCGCGTTGACGGTAAATTCATAGGTCAACTGGCTGGAAGGCGTTTCCGGGTCTGCGACGATTTCCCAAACATTTCCGCTCGCCGTGGAATCGACGTAAAGGGTGTCTCTTCCCAATTCGACCAAAAATTCCGGGGGATCGTTGACCGGCAGGATGCTAAAATTGACGGTGTCGCGATCCGCCAATCCGCCCGGATCGGTGACGCTGACAAACAGTTGCGCGCCGACGATAAAAAAGTTCTCGTCCGGCACGAATTTCACCACGTGGGTCGCCGGATCGATGGTCACTTCAATCGAATCCTGAATGACGGGATCGGAGGCAGCAAAGCCAAAGGTCAGTTCCGCGATGGTGTTGTCAACGTCTGTAACCAGCGTGTCGAGATCAAACGAGACGCTGTCGTCTTCCAGGAATTCAACGGTGGACGGCCAATTCGCCAAAACAGGCGCGTCGTTGACGGGCAGCACCGTCACGGTGAATGTATCAGCGGCGGCATTGACGCCGTCGCTGGCCGTGACGATAATTGCGCCGACGCCGTTGTAATCCGCCGTGGCGTTAACAGAAAGCGTATCGCCGGAGATGCTCGCCTGAATATCAACATTATCCGAAACCGCGCTAAAGATCAGCGTCGTGCCCGGGTCCGGGTCGCTGAAAACGGCGTTCAAATCCGCCGCCGCGGTTACCGGGCCTTCGTCCTCGTTGAAGCTAAGATCGGAAATGGCGTTGGCAACTGCCGGCGCGTCGTTTTGATTGACGACGGTGACGGTAATCGTGTCGGTGTCGCTGAGCGGTTCGAGGTCGGAGACCGTGAAAACCACGGTAAACACGCCGCCGCTGTCAGCGGTCGCCGAGAAGGTCGCCACATCGCCGGCGCCGATGGAGACCGACAAATCGCCGGGATCGACGCTGACGCCGTCTTCGGGATTTCTGCTCACCAGCGGTTGCAGCGATTGCGCGCCGATGACCGTTGCCGACCAGCT
>CAYVDX010000349.1:0-4909 GCA_964450485.1 uncultured Calditrichaceae bacterium | reverse complement strand
GATGGCGGCTTCACCGGGAATCGGCGCGATCATGCGGATGCCCTTGGCTTTCATTGCAAGCGCCAGATCATCCGCGAGATTGGTTATCTGGCTGATTTTGACGCCTTCGGCCGGGCGTACCGCATACAGCGTGATCACCGGTCCTTCGATCACCTTTTTGACGAATGCCTTAACATTAAAATTCCCCAGCGTATTTTCCAGGCGATCAGCATTCGCCATTAATTCATCGCGCGATATTTTACTTTGTGATTCATCCTCATCCAGCAAATCAAGGGGCGGCGGTTGATATTTTGCTTCAGCCTGACGAACGAGCGCATCATAATTTTCAACCTTTTGCGGTTTAATTTTCTCAACCTCGTTCAACTGATCCAAAAAGGGAATTTCGTCGGGGGATTCTTTTGGCGCGTAATATCCTTCCGGCAGCGGAAACTCAATATCTGTCGCGGAAATTTCCCGCTCCGTTGACTCATTCGGTTTTATAATGGGTTCTTTTGTATCATCAAAAAAATCCGTTTGTTGCTCATTGTTTAATGTAATATCGCGCCCCCCGGCGATATCCGCCGCAATGTCGTCCAAATCAATTTCTGAATTCGGAACGCCGGAAATTGCGGTTTCAGCAGCAACGGGCCTCGCCTGCTCCGGTGATTTTGGGGAATGCTTTGCCGCCCTTTCCGGCAGCCACTGAACGCCGCCAATCCAGCCAAAAAGTTGACGAAATCCCTTTTGGATATTTGTCAAAACATTTTGAATAGATGAATGTATCTCCTGAAATGTATTTCCGACAAACGCCGGCAAAAGCGAGAGGCGAAATTCAAACGTCAACATTAATAAAATCAACAAGTAAATGGTCGTCAAAAAGCCCAATGCAAAACGCCCTAAAAATCTCGCGATCAAATCGCTGGTCAGTGCGCCGATTAAACCGCTGGGATAAAAATTTTGCGAAAAACCAAAGGTGCTGAGCGACTCCGGAATTGCCATCACGATTGATGCAAAATAAGCCCACCCGAGGCTCAGAATCGTCAATCGCGTCAACACATTTATCGGGCGGTTGATCATAATAAACACGCCGTAAATCATCAGTAAAACCGGAAACACAAGAGATGCGTAGCCCAATGTGAAATCAAAAATCGGCTTTGCAACGGTTGCGCCTACCGGGCCTAACAGGTTGTGAACATTGTAATTGTTGTTTTCGCTGAAACCGCCCATGACCGGGTCGGATTGGGAATAGGTTAGAATCGCCAAAAAAATCATCACACCCAATGCGAAAAGAAGTAACCCAAAAGCTTCGACATAAATCGTTGCGTCGCCTGAATTTAGAATCGATCGCGTTTGTGTTTTGGTTTCTTTTTTTGATTTGCTGTTTTGGTTCGATTTTTTACGATTGTTGCGAGAATTTTTCATAAACAAATATACTTTTGTTCAACACAAATCAAATATAATCATTTAACGGGTGCATTCCAAAAAGCAAGACACAAAATCCGCTTTTTTTCAATGATTTCTTAGTGCTGCAATACAACAGAAAAGGCGCTGTACTTTGCAGCGCCTTTTTCATTAAAATGAATTCTTACCGATCTTTTTAGACGACAACCGTTTTGATCCGGGTAGGCGTCCGCTTTTTTGGTGTTTGCAGGCGATCCAATAAAGTTACGAAAGCGCCGATAGCGAATATAATAGCGCCGAACCAAAGCACGCTGATCAAGGGTTTTTCCGTGACTTCAACAGCTAACATATCCCTTGCATCGCTTGTCATTCCCGCCGGTTTTATAACGCCGAGCGTCACGGTGCCGCTGCTGGCATTTACCTTGGCAATTTTAATGCGATATCCACTCGCGCCGACAGGTTCTTCTGTGCTGCTCATTTTACCGGCGGATGCGGTCAAAACCGGGTTCACCGGGTAAGTTTGCGATTTGCCGTCTTTGTTTAAAACAACCTCGAGATGCGCGGTGATTACCTGTGATGCGCCCATTTTAACATCAAATTTGTCAAAAGTAATTTGCAAATCACCCACTTTTTGGGTTTCTTTTTTGCCAAGCGTAACCTCGTTTTGACTGGCCATCCGTGCAGGTGTAAATGAAATGGGTGAAATATAAACATCTTTTGTAAATTGCACTCGCACATCCGGGGATACCATATAACCTTTACTGTAGTCGCTGTAATAAAATTGTGGATACGCATTGTATTCTGAGCCGTATGTTGTTTTCACGCGTAATTTTACGCGATCCCGTCCGTCAGGCATATCAATGAAGTTTAAAAATTTTACTTCGTAGCCCGCTTCGGTTTTTGCGAATTCTCCTTTGGGCAACATAATTTTTTCACTTCTATCGTACACAGACGAGGTAATTATTCCAATCAGCATAAACCCTATCCCGACATGAGCCAGGTATCCGCCCGCTTTGGTGAAGTTGTTTTTTATAAACAAATACGCCAAACGAATATTCGTAATGATGACAAAACTTCCCAAGAAGAAGAGTAAGTAGGGCGAATATTTCAGGAATCCATCAAAAAGCCCGGCGCGCAAGGAGTCAAGCAATTGCGGTGTGACGGTGCCTTCGATGGCATAGTATGGCGTATGCTCGCCGATAGATGTCATCGGTCCCAATCCAACCAGGGCGGCCAAAAATGTTAAAAACACTGCCGCCGCTGCCCCGCCATAAATAAGTTTGGCATTGCGAAGCTCGGAAGTTTTCCAAGCCAGCAGCGGGGCGATGGCAATAGACAAAAACATGAAAATGGCAATTGGGATGATCATCGTGTTATAAAAATCCGGTGAAAGGCTGGCTGGCGTGCCAAACCATTGAGTGTACAACGGCGCGGAAGTACCAAACAAGATGAAAATACCCATAAAAATGAGCACCGCCATTCCGAAAAACATGATGGTTTCCCGGTTCAATAAACCTTTGCCAAACACGACGGGTGTCTCACCGGATAAATGGTAGTGACGCATAAAACGAATCCACGCATATAGAAAAAGCCCCGTAAATAATATTTGAAAAAGAATGAGATATAATCCCAATCCGGAAGCGCCGAATGAGTGGACTGAAAAATCGGTGAGCACGCCCGAGCGGGTGAGATACGATCCCCAGAGCATGGTTAAAAAGGGCATGCCAGCTAAAAAGAGGTTTGAACGAACCAGAGATTTTCGTTTTGCCTGGATGACAATCCCGTGCAACAATGCCACGCTGAAAATCCAGGGAACGATGGAGGCGTTTTCCACGGGATCCCAACCCCAATAGCCGCCCCAGCCCAGGGTTACATACGCCCAGTAGCCGCCCATAATCACGCCGATGCCGAGAATCATCACGTTAAAAATCACCCAGGGTCGCACCTGCTTGATCCAGCCCTGGTAATCCCGCGTGATCATTGCGGAAACGGCAAACAAAAAGGCGACGACGGTGGAACTGTATCCGACAAAAAGGGTCGGCGGATGAATCACCATCCAGGGGTTTTGTAACAGCGGGTTTAGTCCCGCGCCATCCTGGGGAATAAATCCGATCGGCACTTCCTGGAATTGATGCCAAACCATTGAAAAAGGGCTTTTTTTGAGCAAAATCAATAATAAAAATGCCTGAACCAACCCCAGAATTACCATGACCAATGGGTTTTTTCGCGCGGTTGTCTTCATTAAAATGAGGCCGTAAATGCTGCCATATACCAACCACATCAAAAATGTGCCTTGCTGCCCGGCCCAGAGTGTAGAAAACAAATAAAATTTATTCAGTGCGCGGGAGGAATAACTATACACATAGTTGACTTGAAATTCATGATTCAAAATGAGAAAAATCAACATGCCCAGGGCAAGGACAACCCCGACGCCCATGACGATAAAGCTTCGGTTGGCCAATTTCAACAAGGCGGGCTGCTGATCGCGATAATAAAAATAATAGGCTGTTGTCGCGATTAACGCGGCAACAAAAGAAATTGTAATTAGCATGACGCCAAATATCATGATTTTGCCCCCTCGAAGGTTTCCGCTTCATATTTTGAGGGACATTTGACAAGCAATTCATTGGCTTCAAACACCCCGTTGCTGTAACGCCCCTTGGCAACGACATGAGACGCTTCGTCGAAATTTGAAGGTTTTACACCGTGATAAATCACAGGGAGGGTCTCTCCGTCTTCATCCAGAATTTCGAAGTTGAACGTTTTGCTGTTCATATCAAAATGATCGGAACCGTCAACCCGTTTTCCCTTGATTTGTACCAATGTTCCTTTACTTTTTGCTACCGAAACAGATACATAAGGCGTGATGGATTGTCTAAAATTGAGACCGGCAAAGACTAAGAACACTAAAATGATTGAAATTCCGAGAATATATTTACCTTTCATCAGAGTACTCCTTATTAATTTTGTTTTGCTTGCTAAGTCTAATAATCACAACAGGTATTAAACGTTTTGATTATGCACTTCCCCATCGATTTTGATTCGTTCGCTTACTGCTTTTACTTTTCGATCCAAATATAGTAAATAAAAAAACAGCCCGCCCCAAATAAGCAGCGTAACAATCATAACGATATAGATATCCTCCCCGGCTGTTTCCTGGGCGGTTTGTGCCAGCATTTTTGTTGAGTCCGTCAACATCAGTATTAATACTGAAACGAGTGCTCTCATTTTATATCCCTTTAACTTTTCGTTCTAACATTAAAATTTGCACCTTGACCCGTAACATCCAATAAAAGAATACGGAAAATCCTGCCAGCGAGGAGAAGAACACAAGCTGCATTTTCCCGTTCATCTTTATTTTACCCTGGGCATTTATTAATGGATCCGGATGTAATGATTCATAAATGCGCGGCACAATATACATAAAAAAAGGCACTGTCAGGAAGGCAATGACGGAATAAACCGCGGCAAGCCGGGCGCGCTTTTCTTCATCTTCGATGGCGGAACGGAGGGCAAAATATGCGGCGTA
>CAYVDX010000348.1:1666-4913 GCA_964450485.1 uncultured Calditrichaceae bacterium | reverse complement strand
CAAATATTTCACCCCAACGGGGTTTTAGTGGGTTTAAATGGCATTTTTTCTATAAATATTTCACCCCAACGGGGTTGAACTTCAAAAATTCGGATCATTTGCCAATTATACCCCGGAGGGGTAAGATATTTATAGCAAATTGCGTTCTAAATACCTTAAAACCCCGTAGAGCTTGCCCCCGGCGTTCCGGGGCAGGCTCCGGAACGCCGGGGGGGGTAAATGAGAGAATATTTTGCGTAAAACCGAATCTACACCCCTTTTTAATAAACAAGTGCCTCCACCAGAAGGCGGAGGCACAGGTATCAGGATTTGGGGAACTGATATGGGGGTCAATTTATTATTTTACCCGGACAAATTCGATTCTGCGATTTTTTTGCCGGCCATCGGGGGTGGCGTTGGATGCAATCGGGTCTTGCGGGCCAAAGCCTCTTGCCGTAATCCGGTTCGCGGAAATGCCCCGGTTAACCAGGTAGTTTTTCACTGATTTGGCGCGCGCTTCGGAAAGGCGCATGTTGCCGCGCAGACTGCCTGTGTTGTCGGTGTATCCGCGTATTTCGACGGTCATGTCGGGGTATGTTTGTAATGTTTTAAATGCTTTTTCCAAAATTTCTTTGGAGGAATCCGTAATTCTGGCGCTGCCGGTCGCGAAAACAACGCCTTCCAACACTATTTTTGAACCGACCTTTGAAACTTTTAGAAGTTTGTCGTCATCCGCTTTAAGGGGGTTGGTGCCGCGCGCGACTTCCGCGCCATCGTTGACCGAGCCATTATCAGAATCAGCCATGAGCGGGTTTGTCTTGTGTTTCCGAACTTCGTCGCCGTCATTCAAGCCGTCGCCGTCCGTGTCGGCTTTGGCAAAATCGGTTTTATATGTTAGCGCTTCCTCGCCGTCGCTTAAACCGTCATTATCCATGTCGCTGCGCAGCGGATCGGATTTGTAGGTCATCAATTCATCTTTATCGCTCAAGCCGTCGCCGTCCGTATCGCCTTTCAGGGGATCAGTTTGATAAGTCACCACTTCGTCTTTGTCGTTCAGTCCATCGTTATCCGTGTCGGCTTTGCTGGGATTGGTTTTGTGGGTTTTCACTTCGGCAAAATCATTCAGCCCGTCGCCGTCGCTGTCCGCGATTAGCGGGTTTGATCTGAATTGAAGGAATTCCGCGCCGTCTGTCAGCCCGTCGCCGTCCGTATCCGGGTTGTGCATGTCCGTGCCAAGTTTTTTCTCTTCGCGATTGGTCAGCCCGTCGCCGTCGGGGTCTGCTCCCCAGCTAAAACCGGCCATGGTCAACCCGGCCTGCGCACTTAAAAAACCGTCATTCGCGGCATCGAGATCAACGCTGTTCAGGTTATCGCTAAAGGTATAATTATACCCGCCATTGATTTCAAATGAGGTGTTATCATTCACCCGAAATTGTAATCCCACGCCTAACGGCACAAAAGCCGTCCAGCCGCTATTATCGATGCCGCTGGTGGCGTTTGTCGGTAATGTTTCAACATGATACCGCAATGCGCCAAGGCCTGCGTAAAAATACGGACTCCAGAATTCTTGTACGAAAGGACGAACCAACAGCCGTCCGTCTAACGGCAGCATTTGTGTTTCAGCGCCATTTTTTGACAATATTTTGTTTCCAAAACCGGCGCTGAGTTCGCCTTCGAGGACCTCGGTGAAACTGTGGCGGACAAATCCCCGGAAACTCAAACGAACGTCGCTGCTCAGACCGCCGCCATCATCAGACCAGCCTAACGCGCCGCCAAAACCCATTCCGCCGCCCAGGTTGTGCGCGCGGAATTGGGCAAAAGAGGATATCGTCAATGCCAATAGTGCAATCCAAATTGTGGTAAAAATGTGTTTCATAAAGCCTTCTCCTTTACAATACGCTCGTTTTACGGTTTTATCGAACAAAAAAAAATGCTTACGATGATTTTTCATTCCCGCGATAATAAAAAACACAAAGAGTGTGCCAATTTTAAAAAAATGTATTGTCAGGCTAAGGGCGTTGAAATTAGATTGGATGTAAATCTTTTATAAACAAAATGTTATCTATAAAAATATTTTGGTGGGATAAAATCAGGATGGATATTGGCGTGGGGATATTGGCGCAAAAGCTGTGGGGTGTTGGGGGATATCGCCCAGCATGTTTGTGCCGTGATGCGGAAGCCTGTTATTGCTTTTTCTCGGGAGGTGAAGTAGGGAAGGGAGCATCTCCGGCAGTTGTTGCTGATGGAGATATTTTCGTTGACGGTGAATCCCGTATCTGTTTTTCCAAGCGTTGAATGTGTTTTTTCTGCCGGGAGATTTCCATGCGTTTTTTAACCAACCCCGGCGTCAGACCCAGAAAACCGATTAAAATGCCGATCGCAAGCGTAACCAGCAAAATTAGTGCAAGCGAGCTTTGAAATTCAATAAAGAGCAGCGATACGGTCACTAATTGCGCATTCATCAATGCAAAGGAAACGGCGATTATCGCTACGACAATCGCGAGTATTAAAAAAATAGCCATTGTTTCTGCCAGGTTGTGTTGAAATGCTGATGCCAATTAATGCAAACGGTAATAAGTAAGTGGACAAAAATACTGGCCAACTATAGACAAAATGATTACCGACAAAATAATTAATGTATCTTTTTGTTTTTAATGATTTTGTCATCAAATATTTTGTCTGGTTTGAAATATAAAATAATTTTGATTAGCTACTTATTTTGGGTGTAGATTCGGTTTTACGTAAAATATTCTCTCATTTATTTCACCCCCCGGCGTTCCGGAGCCTGCCCCGGAACGCCGGGGGCAAGCTCTACGGGGTTTTAATGGGTTTAAGTGACATATTTGAAAGCAAAAATTACGTAAAATGAAATCTACACCCCTTATTTTGCAAAAAACGGCCGGTTAAACATGCGTTGCACCGGCCGTTCAATTTAATACATCTTCTTTACCCGGGACAATCATTTAAACAAAAATGCAGGTATCCCAAACGCGATTACAGCTTTTCGCCGTATTTTTTATAATGTTGCTCCTTTGCGCCTTTAATCCAATTATCCTGGCGAATGCGATCCTGAAACGGACCGATTTTTTGGGATAATTCATCGATGGTTTTGTCGGTAAAAGCAGCAATTTGGCGATACGTAAAAATGCCGTTCTCATTTAGGATTTTTTCCAAATACGGCCCGATGCCCCAGATTTTCTTCAAGTCATCTTTTTCATCATAGGGGGAAGCGGCTTTTGCCGTTGCGGTTACCGGTTTAATTACCGGC
>CAYVDX010000348.1:0-1656 GCA_964450485.1 uncultured Calditrichaceae bacterium | reverse complement strand
ACCGGCGCTTTTACGGCTTTTGCCTCGGCGTTTTTTAAATTGGATTTACACTCTTCCAGTGCTTTTTTAGCCGCTTTTAATTCTTCCTCGCGGCTATAAAGGTTCGCTTTGGAGATATTTTGCAAATTTTCAATTTCTTTATCTTTACCTTTGCCGCGAAGCAGCCAGCCGATTAAAAACCCCAATAAAAAAGCAGCCAACAGGCATAAAATGATGTGTAAAATCAGGTAACCCATTATTTCTCCTCCATAATATTGAATTCAACTCTTCGATTTTTTTGTCTTCCCACAGCCGTTGTGTTGTCGGCGATCGGCCGGGTTTCGCCGTACCCTTTTGCCGCCAGGTTTTCCGCCTTCAAGCCTTTGCCAATCAAATATTGGCGAACGGATTCCGCGCGTCGCTGGCTCAACGAAAGGTTCATGGCGTCGTCGCCGACGCTGTCTGTGTACCCGGCGATTTCAATTTTTGAATCGGGACGTTTTTTCAGCACTTCGGCAACCTGGTCGAGCAGCGGGTAGCTCCGGGTGCGGATAACCGCGCTGGCCGTTTGAAATTCGACCCGTTTTCCGGCGATCAGTGTGTTTAGTTCAACCTGCACTTCTTCAACCTTTGGTTTTGGCGGCGGCGGTGCGACGACTTCAAGTTCATTGTGAACCAGACGCACCCCCCAGGTATCCGCGGCAAGCTGAACCGCTTTGTCCGCGATGGCTTGCGACGGCACTGTGCCGCGCAAAGTTACATCCCGCCCATCCAGCTTCACCGGGTCGATGTGAATGCCGGCGGTTTGCAGTTTTGCTGAAGCGCGGGCTTGCAGATCATTCTCAATTTTTTCTCCATGGCATTGAATGCAGAAAAAGCAAATGAGAATAAATCCAATAATTCCAATGAGATAAATTAATGGTTTGCTCATTTCTCCTCACCTTTTTTGAGTGAAACTAAGTAGAATTTATGGTTGTGTTTAAGACGTAAGCATGTTCGAGCATCCGTAACCGTTGTTCTCCTGCTTTTAATTTATATGAGTGCATAACCAATTTGGGCAACATGACCCTGAACGGTCGCGACCGTTCCCTACCAACATAATACCAATTCTTGCAGGGACGGGTCGCGACTCGTCCGCTAAACCGCCCCAGGATTGTTATACACTCAATTTATACCGCTTTCACATAAAGTTGGTAAAACCCGTTTCCGGTTAATGCCGTTGCAACAACATTCGCGCGCTCCAGCGGAGTAACAGAAAAATTAGTGCGATGATAACCAGGAGCGATGCCATCGAGCCGCCGAATAAAACCCAGACGCGCAGGCGGATGAGCAACAAGGCAATGATGAATGTTAACGCCAAAAGCAGCAACAGGCCCTTCAGACGGTCAAAACCGGGAATTTTATCGAGATCGGCATATTTTCGGATGACGGCAATGGTAATTATCATTGAAATAATGGGTAAAAAATAGACGATGTAATTGACCGTGAGCAAATTTTCCCTGAGAAAAAACAAGCTGTAAGCCGTGATCACCGCCGCGAAAATACCGGGCACGCAGGTTAAATAAACCAGTGTTGCAAAAACGTATTTATGCGGCGACAACAGTTCTTTTCCGCGCGAGGCCGCTTGCCCGTAAATCAATGAAAACAAGGGGATTGCGACAAAAAAGATCAATAATT
>CAYVDX010000347.1:0-4914 GCA_964450485.1 uncultured Calditrichaceae bacterium | reverse complement strand
TATTCACCTCCGCAATTGTCGCGTCGATCTGCGCCAAAATCTCCTTTCCGGAAACATTTCGTCGTGAAAATTCCGCCGCGCGATTTCGCACATAGCCGCTATCGCCCAACACCGCCCCGATGTAGCAGCGCAAATTTCCCACGAGATGCAGCGCCAGTGTGCCCGCGGAATTGGTAACGCCCACGGGCGTCTGCCAGATATCCGCTTCATTTGGATATGCCAATAATTCCCTGCGCAGCCCCTGTAAATCCCGGCAAATTATTTGTTTAATTTCTTCTAAAAGCATTGCGCGATCCTCTTTAACATGATTGTACTTAAAGTGCTTATGCCGCAAAAATAATTTTTCGCAACATCTGCTTTATTTTTAAACTTTACGCATTATAAAAAGATATCTCAACTGTGAAAAATATTTTCTTGGATTGTTTTTTAAAAATGCTTAACGTTTGTGTTACAGAAATTTAACAAAAAGGTGCGGCGCTGCATTGGTCAATCATTTTAGTAAAATATTGAAAGTTTTCCTTTTCGCGCTTTTCCTGGCCTTAATGTATTATCTTAGGAATTTTTTTATAATTTATAGTGATCAACTTGTACTGCTGACTTATCAACACCTGCGGATGGTTTTGTTCGCCATGCCGCCGGCCATTGCGCTGGGCGTGGGATTGGGCATCATCATCCATCGCGGCAAGCGGCGGGCAGCCATTGTCTTGGGCATCGCCGGCGTCATTATGACCGTGCCCTCGATTGCTTTGTTTGGTTTGATGATTCCCTTTTTAGCCCCGTTGGGTGCGGGTGTCGGTTTAGCGCCTTCCATTATTGCCCTAATCCTTTATAGCCAGCTACCTGTCATTCGCAATACCTACGTGGGGTTGCGGGAAATTTCCCCGGCGGTGCTAAAAGCAGCGGAAGGGATGGGATTAACAAACTGGGAAGTGTTGCGAAAAGTGCGTTTACCGCTGGCCTTGCCGATCATTTTATCGGGGATTCGCACGGCGGTGGTGTTAAGCGTGGGCGTCGCGGCAGTGGCTGCATACATCGGCGGCGGCGGGCTGGGGCGCTGGATTTTTGGCGGTATTCGTCGCACTTACCCGGAGATGATGCTGGCCGGCGCAGTCGCGGTTTCGCTGTTGGCGATCGGGCTGGATATGGCGCTTGCGCGATCTCAAAAATTACTAAGGGATGTTACGCGTTACTCATAATTTGCCACAGCGGCGCTCAGAGCGCAGAGAAATATCATAGGCTTTTATATCAAGCATGTATTGATGTTGTCATTCCTGCAAATACAGGAATTTCCTGATTTGCAAGATGGTTCCGGAAGTCCTCAACCCGGTTGGAATTTCGCGGTATTTTTAATCGAATTGCTTTGTGTGAGCTTGTGAAACGGTTAGATTAAACCCATATAAAATTAGAATAAAAACATGCTCGAAATATTACTAATCGTCGGATTCCTTGCGCTATTAGGCGTGATTGTAATGGTAAAACCGGAAATCGCCACCGTTTTGGTGGTATTTTTGATTTACAGCAACCTGCCTGCCGTGCTTAAACAAACCGGCAGCCTGCCGGAAGCGCTGGCCGGCGCGTTTATTTTGCTGCTGGTTTTTCCGCTGATTTATTATCTCTTCCTGAAACGGGAAAACGTGCAAATTGATTACATCTGGCTGCTGATGCTGGGATTTCTTCTCGTGGCGTCACTCTCGGCATTGTTCGCGGTGGATACGGAATTGTCTCTGAAATGGATTTTAAACTACAGCATTGAAGGCATCCTGCTCTATTTTTTGGTGCTGAACGTCGTCCGCAATCGCGCAACGCTAAAGCAGGTTATTTGGTCGCTTATCCTTGCCTGCACATTGTTGGGAACGTTGAGTTTGGTACAAGACGTTACCGGAACCTATCGAAATAATTACATGGGGCTGGCCCAACGCAAAAAAGAATTGACCGATGAGGACATGAAAAAAGACCTCGGACGAAAATCCCGTGGCGATAAAGTTCGCACCCGGGATCGCGCCGGCGGCTCCATTGGCGATTCAAACCGGTATGCGCAAAACTTGTTGATGGTGCTGCCTTTTGCCCTGCTTTTTGTGTGGAATGAAAAAAAGCGATTATGGAAAGTTATCGCGCTTGCAGCAAGCGCGGCAATTTTGAGCGGCATATTACTTTCTTATTCCCGGGGCGCATTTCTGGTCATGCTGCTGTTATTTTTGCTGCTATTAGCGATGAAATATATCAAAATCTACCAGATGGCGTTGGTGCTCCCGGCTGTCATTGTTTTTATGTTAATTGCCGCGCCCGGTTATTTTAACCGCGTGAGTACGATTTTCGGTGCGGCTGGTCTGTTTTCGCAGTCGGGGCATTCCCAGGCCGATGCGGTAACCCGCGGGCGAACCACTGAGATGTTGGCCGCCCTGTTTTGCTTTTTTGACCATCCGTTCTTGGGCGTTGGCCCGGCGCAGTACACACCCCATTACTCGCGGGAATATCAGATGAACCCGGATATCGCCTTCCGAAATATTTCTAAGAAACGTCGCGCCCATATCTTATATTTTGAAATGGCCGCTGAAACCGGGGTTTTCGGCATTGGGGTTTTTCTGTGCATCGTTTTTGTCATGATTATCCGCTTGCGCGAGGTGCGCAAACGTGGGTTGGCCCGCGGCGATACCGAGATGGCCAACATTACGGCAGCGTTGATGCTTGCGATTGTTGCATATATGGGCACAGCCGTATTTTTGCACATGTCTTACATGCGATTTTTTTGGCTGATTATGGCGATTTCCGGTGCAGCCAAGCTGATTTTTCAAGCGGAATTGGAGAAAGCTGAGAAAAACGACGCTTAGTTTGTTTCGTGGGTTCAATCAATACTCTTTTTTTAAGAAATTTGGGAAGCCGCCGTAAATGAGTAAAACAGAATTCCGTTTAATGTAAAACTTGCAAGTGTTGATGGAGAAATTTGATGAATCACATTATCTGGATGATTTTAGACAGTTGCCGTTATGACGCATTTGTAGCGGCAGAGCCACAAAATTTTACAAAAATCGGCGGCATTGAAAAGCGCTACAGCTACGCAAGCTGGACCGCGCCGTCCCATTACGCCTATTTGATGGGGATGATGCCGCACACGTCGCCGGTCGGCGTTTTTGCCTCGACGGTGTACCAGGGCGAATTTAAAAAATGGAGCGAACGAACCGGCGTGAAAGACTTAACCTTCAAAGATTTTGTGCCGCAACTGAGCCTTGTAAAGCGAATGAATGACCTCGGTTACAAAACCGTGGGACGCGTCAGCCTGCCGGTGTTGAACCCGACAACCGCTATCGCGCGCTATTTCGACGATTACAAGTTGATGGAGAATCACAACGATTTCAAAGGCATGATTGACGATATCGAATTTAGCGGTGAGCAGCCGCGGTTTTATTTTTTGAATTTGGGCGAAACCCATTACCCTTACATGCTGAAAGACGACGCCCTGCCGCACATTTCCGGGGTTCATGGCGTTTTCAAACATTTGGATGATTTTGTCATTCACGAAGGCGACGCCGGAAAATACGACGCCGGTAATTTTTTCACACACCCGGAAATGCAGCGTTTGCGTGAGCAGCAAATCACTACCGTGAAATACTGCGATCAACTTTTTGGCGAATTGATAAAAAAGTGCCCGGAAAACACCTGGTTTATCATCACCGCGGATCACGGCGAATTGTTCGGCGAAGACGGGTATTTTGGTCACGGGCCGATTATGCATGAAAAAACATTCGAAGTGCCATTTATTGAAGGACTCATTCAACGATAACGATGCAATCGCCCCGGACAGAACAAATTTCCAGCAAAACAGAAAATACTGCTGATAAACCGGTCAGGGATCGCCAAATATTAACCATCCGCCGGATAGATTGGCGATTTTTGCTGCCCGATCCCCGTTTGGAATATGTCGCCTGCATTGGTGCGCCGGCTGGTGATTTCATCGCGGCGTTGGACGCTTTCAGCCGCCATTTTGAGAAAATTACCGATGTAAAATCGGCGGCAAATCAAATCAACAAGTTTGAGTTCGACGTGCTGGTCGCAAGCCAGGCAAAACCGGCGGAAATCGAAGCGGCGCTGCCCCTGCTCAAGCCGGAGGGGTTTTTATACTGGGAGGTGGAACGGTCAAGGCTGGAGGGCGCTGCAAAATTCCGGAGTGTTTATTCATATCGCAAACATTTGAAAAAAATGGGATTCGGTGATATTCAAATTTACTGGCATCGCCCCAATTTTGCCGCCTGCAAGGAAATTATTCCGCTGGAAAATACGGCGGCGTTGAATTTCACGCTTGCAAAAGGACATGTCGGCTTGAAGGGACAGGCGAAGGAAATTGCCGGAAAATTGTTGAAAATGAGCGGCTTATTGGCGTTCGTTGTTCCTTGTTTCAGCCTTGTTGCTAAAAAAAATGATTGAATCTCGTTACCAGGCTCCTGCCTGGTAACGGAAGCCCCGAAGCTCCGGCTTCAGGTAATGATGGCCAATGGATCGCAAAATGAACACAAAGCCCCAGCGTTCCACCTTCTGCGTGGAATGTAATGAGGTGAGGCTCGGCGTCAGGAATTCGATGTAACCCTGAATTTAGGATAGATGGACGAGGGCGTCCGGTTATGACGCTCCACGAGGCGCGTGGAATGAGAGAAATTCGCGGAGCGGCGCAAAGCTCCCCTTTTTGTGGTGGAACGCGAAAAATATGAACACAATTTTAACATACCTGCATCAAAACTGGCAGCGATTGCAATTGGAAAAATTCGGCGGGGCGGACGGTCTGACATCCGTGATGCTCACCCCGGGATTTCAGGCGTCCAGCCATCTCATTGTATTCGTTTTAAAAAACGGCTCGCCGTCGCCTTTTTTGGTGATAAAATTGCAGCGTCTGTCGGGCGACACAGCGCGCCTGGATGCGGAATT